>JAYTUR010000399.1:0-7240 GCA_043744475.1 Saprospiraceae bacterium
ATGTCGTCGTACCGACTGAAAAAGTCTATAAAATACGTGGTGGCAAAAAAGTTATTACCGAGCGTAATATCTTACCGGGTTATATTCTCGTCGAGGCTGTTCCTGCAAAATTGAAAGGTGATATTGTTACTGCGATTGTCAATTTGCAAAATGTTATACATTTTCTTGGTAAAAACGACCCTATTCCGATGCAAACGTCTGAAGCAAAACGCTTACTAGGTGTTGCGGACGATACACAAAGCTCTGGTGAAACACTTGTAGAACCTTATATCATTGGTGAAACTATCAAAATTACAGATGGTGCTTTCGTTGATTTTATTGGCGAAATTCAAGAAATCAACGAAGAGAAAAAGAAGCTCAAAGTCATTGTCAAAATTTTTGGTCGTGGTACAGAAGTAGAATTGAGCTTTATGCAAGTAGAAAAACAATAGTAAAAGTTATATATTTTCAAAATAAAAAAGCGGTTCAAAGTCCTTCATCGGATTTTGAACCGCTTTTTTATGTAGGGTTTCAAACTTTTTTATTATGCTAAATGTCAGGTGTGCTAACCAAAATAATAATTTTTATGGTTTTTGTGACGTATTTAAAACACGAATAGTCACTGTACAGACTTGTTTTGTTTCAGATGATATATTTCTTGTTAAATAATTATTTTTTAAATAATATTTAAGTAAATGTTTAATAGTTAAATAAACATCTTAATAATTAAAATTCCAAAAATACCATTTAAAATCCCTTAATCTACGCCCCGAAATTTGCTTTCTTAATAAGAATACACCGTAATTTGTGAGGTATTCACGCAAATTACTACTTTTATTCCGTTGCATGAACAACACCTCCCAATCTCTGTATTAACGACTTTTGAAGCAACTCGCTTCTTAATTGTGTAAGTATTCCCCCTTTTTACGGATAATACTCCCCCTATTTATCCATTCGATATTTTTTTGATCATTTAAACTAAAAATCAAGCAACAACATGGACAAACTGTACTCATGTCAACAGCAAGGGCGTGCCTTGCTACTTACGTTGGTTATTTTCCTATTTACCCCCCTCAGTATTTTGACCTTTGGGCAATCTCCTTGCTCATCGTCTATTACACGCATCGCGACAAATGGGAAATCTACTAACACGAATATTTATGACGACATCACGCTCGCGATGACAAACCTACTGGGCAATGGCACAGAGGCTGCATGGGTCCTAGAAAGTGGGGCGACATTTGTAGAAAATCCTGATGGCACAGCCCATTTTCAAGGCATTGTCAAACAATTTGGTGATTATTCGGCTCCACACCGTATGGCTTTGGACATTCTTCTCGGCGGAAAATCGTATGTCCCAGGGGCAGCGGGTCCTTATAATCCCAATGGTGTACCTACAACAGGCTGGTACTACTATTTCTCATTGACTGGCTCATTGACTGGCTTAGATGCTTTAGCGGGCGGTCAATTATCCTTATCCATTCATATGCACCCTTTTCAAGTAGGTATTGGTGCCAATCAATTACCGAGTGCTGAAGACATGTTACTGAATGGTGCTGGCGGCTGGTTTGAATGGACTGTTGTGACCCAACCCACAGACAACACCCTCCAATTTACGAATTATATTCCAGGAACGACTATTTCCGATATTGCTATTCTACTCAGTGGCACGCCTGCTAAACCTTGCATCGGTAGTATCGGAGACCAAGTTTATTGCGATGTCAATAACAATGGCATATTCGATGCGGGAGATGTTACCGTTACAGGTTTGACAATTACATTGTGTGATGCAAATTTTGTTACTATTACGACTCAAGCAGTTGATGCCAATGGTAAGTATTTATTTACAAACCTTCCAGCAGGTACTTATAATGTTAAATTCCCGGAAGCGACTTTAGATGGCAAACCACAAAGGAATTTAGGTCCCATAAATGTGGTTTTGGCAGCAGGTCAAAACTACTTGGATGCGGATAAAGGCTACTATAAGCCGACTAACCCTTGTCTAAATGATATAGAACCACCTGTTTTCTCAAATTGCCCTGTTAATATTGTTAAAGATATAACAAATATGTCGTGCTCTTGTTGGACTATTACTTGGACAGCACCGACGGCAACAGATAACTGTTCGACCCCCTCAGTATCATCTACCTGCAATAGTGGTCGTTGTTTCCCTATAGGTGTCACAACCGTTATCTATACAGCAACAGATGCCAAGAGCAACAAGGCGACATGTTCATTTACTGTTACAATTAAAAAAATATCATGTACTGTAACAGGGAATACCATTTCAAATTCATGTGCCAATAACCTGCCTGTCATAACGGGTAAAGATTTGGGCAATTATGAATATATGTGGTTGCAATCAACAAAAGACTGCCCATCAGAATCAAACCAAGTGATTCCTGGAGCAACAGGGAAAGATTATACTTTGCCGTGTAGTGTATCGAAAAAAACTTATTTTGTTCGTTGTGCCAGACCAATAGGTTGCTCTTCTTGGGGCGAAATCAACGAAAGTAACTGTGTAAGCGTTTCGCCTGACAATTGTTTGCCTACTTGTAGTGAAAACTTGAATTCAAATAAATGTTACCGTATTATTAATAAAAAATCAGGTAAAGCGGTTGATGTTTACGGAGCAGGTACGAGTAACAATTGCAATATCATTCAATGGAACTATCATGGTAATGCCAACCAACAATGGCGTTTCTTCTCTTTGGGTAAAGGCTATTTCAAAGTTATGTCGCGCAACAGCGGAAAATACTTAGCCTCTCGTGGTACTTCCAACGGATGTAATGTCATACAATATGATTATTGTTCAGATGATTATAAAGATTGGAAAGTTGAATGTGTTGGCAATACAGGCTACTACCGCCTTGTACACCGTGCCAGTGGTAAAGTGCTAGATATCTCAGGTGGTTCTACTGCAAATGGTGCGAATTGTATGATTTACAATTGGAATGGTGGTGACAATCAACTTTTCTCAATTGAGGAAGTTTCTTCAGCACCATTATATTCTACTTCTGCTACGGTTTTAGCAATGAATGCAACGGCTGAATCTAACCGTGTTCGGTTGAGTTGGATGACAAATACAGGCTATGACAACGATTTTTATACAGTAGAGAAAATGAATCCTTCTTCTGGAGATTTTGAAAAATTGTCATTAATCAATAATGAACAATACGATGACCAATTACAAACTCATGCTTACTACGATGTCAATCCTACTGAGGGGGACAATTTCTATCGCGTAAAAGTAAGTTTGAACAATGGCGTTGATAAATTTACAGAAATCAAAAAGGTAACATTTAAGCGTATGGTTGGTTTCGGCGTATTTCCTAACCCTGCAACTGATGAGTTAAATGTCAACTTGTCAGAATATGTAGGAAAAACAGTAGATATTGTTTTATACAATACTTTTGGAAAAGTGATAACACGTACCCATATTGAAAATGTTGCGAACCCTGTTCACAAGCTTGAGATTAACGATTTTGCAGCAGGTCAATACCTCATTCGAGTATCGGCTCAAGGCAAACGGGATGCCACGCAACAGGTTGTCATTCAAAAATAAACTTATAGTTATTTTACTTTTAGATTGCCTCATGCCTTCGGGCATGAGGCTTTTTTGATTATATCAATACCTTATATATGGTATTTTTGCAATAATCTCTCTACATCTTTTGTTATTAAAATTTAATATTATAATTTGCCGATATATTATTAGATTGAATCACTTAAATTTTAAAAAGATGAACACACCACTTAAATCATTATGGCTTTTAGCCATAACTACACTTGTATTGAGTTGTAATGATATAGACCAATCTTCAAACAAAAAGACAAAATACGAGAAAAATGCGCCAGAGGCTATGTCCACAACTACCATGAAAAATGCGCCAAAAACGCTCATTTCTAATGATATTTACACGCAAGCAGCCATCGAGACATGCAATTGCGTCCAACCTTGGCTTGAAAAAATGAAACAACTAAATGAATTTCAATCGAATAAACAATATGCAGACATGAAAAAAATGGCTTCTGAAATGGACGAAATTCAACCTCAAATTCAGAGGTGTAGTGACGAAATACAAAATAAATACAGCAAACACAATATAGTTATTGACGAAAAACGAATAAAACAAGCCATAATGACTCAATGTCCTGATTTGGCAACGATTTTATCGAGCAGAGCAAACGTCAAATGAGATACCGCTTAAAGAAAACCAACAGCCCCTAAGTATTCAAAAAACATCCTATTTTATGTAGGGTTTTAAATTTTTGAATCATAACATGAATCATCCCGAACTTTGTAACAAAAGAGTTCGGGATTTTTTATATGCAAAAGCGACAGAGTCGCCCATTATTTGTAGCGGATAGATAATCACAGGTCTCTAAGGTGCAGCGCACCATAACGATTAGTAAGGCATAAGCACTTATTCCGGTGCGCTGCACCTTATAAATTGGGTTTTTATGGCTGGCTACAAATATTTAGCGGCTACCGATGGAATCGGTACAAGTTCTGCCGCACTAAAATTTAATCATGTAAATGATTGTTGCAACGTTCGGGACGATTCATGTTTTATCGTAAACCAACAATACCAAGTAATTTATAAACCTTTTTAGGGTGCAAAAGCGTTTAAACCTTGAATCGTTTTCTAAATGCTAATGGGCAGTTAGAATTTTAGAATTTGAAACTTTTATGCGTTTAAACATACCCAAAAGCCTATGATATTTACCGCTTTTGTCATCACCCTTTTCACCGTCGGCATTACCTTCATCTTAGAGTACGGTTTGCCATACATACCTATTTCACCATTTAGGAAAAAAACAACTGTTAAACCTTCGGACTTTGGCTTGCGCTTCAAACCACTCATCGTTCGGGGTGTAAAGGCTGTTATACTGAGGGGGTACTTCATTCAAGCTTTAACGGTCAAAGCAAAGGCAACTATCATCGTTTTACACGGCATTGGCAGCGCAAAAGAAGTCTATTTTGGTTTCGCAAAGTGGCTTGCAGAAGAAGGATTCAATGTCGTCGTATATGACCAACGCGCACATGGCAGAAGCGGTGGCAAATATTGTACTTTTGGGTTTTACGAAAAAAGAGATGTTTCTAAGGTCATAGATAAGGTGTTAAGAAAGTTTTCCAAACTACCCATTGGCATTCATGGCACTTCATTGGGTGGGGCAGTCGCGCTTCAAGCTTTAGCGATTGAGAAAAGATTGTCTTTTGGCATCATCGAAAGTACGTTCAATACCTTAGAAAATGTGATTGAAGAATATGGGAACGATATGCTCAAATTTCGCAGCCGATGGCTTGTCAAACGCATTCTCTCTCGGGCTGCTCAAATTGCAAAGTTTCGTCCTTTCGATATAAAACCCGTCGAATCATGCCGCCAAATTGAGCAACCAATACTCATGGTGCATGGCGACGCAGATGAAAAAATACCAATAGCCTTCAATCTCGACAATTTTAATGCTTTAAAAACGACTGATAAAGAGTTCTTCATCGTCAAAGAAGCGGGGCATGACAATGTCGGCGAAGTCGGCGGTGCGCTATATCAACAAAAATTGCTGGATTTTCTCAATCGTTGTGTAATTTCGCCCCCCCCTCAGTAATTTGACGCTTTGAAGTGCAAATACATGCAACAATAGCCTTTGGTATTTTGTCTAAATAACTGATGTTACGCACTAAACAGATTTCGCACTGTTTTTTGCTTCACAAAAAAAAGCGTACAAGAAAAAGAATCTATCAGACCGAAGTTAATTTTTCAATCGCTTGCGATGGAAAAATTAGCTTCGGTCTAAAAAAAGTAATTCAAAGCACGCCTTTCGAGCAAAGCGAGAAACAGAGAGTACTTTGCCGCTTGCGTAACATCAGTAAATAACAAGAATTTACGCATAAGTATTTCTAAAATCACCCTTAGATTCATCATTCATAACTCATCATTCAGTATTATGAAAATAGGTATTGTTTGTTATCCAACTTTTGGCGGCAGCGGTGTAGTTGCTACAGAATTAGGTTTAGGTCTCGCTAAAAGAGGACATAAAATCCATTTTATCACCTATCGCCAACCTGTTCGTCTGGCGCAGCATCATTTTCACGAAAATGTCTTCTTTCATGAAGTCAGTAATGTGGATTATCCGCTGTTTGAATACCCACCTTACGATACGGCTTTGGCTTCCAAAATGGTGGACGTTGTGAAGTATGAAAACCTCGATATTCTACACGTTCATTACGCCATTCCTCATGCGACCGTGGCGTATATCGTCAAAAAAATCTTGTTAGCGGAAGGGCGTTACGTGCCGGTTATCACTACTTTGCACGGCACCGACATTACTTTGGTGGGCAACAATCGGGCTTTTGCGCCTGTTGTCGAGTTCAGTATCAACAAATCTGATGGCGTAACAGCGGTGTCTGAATCATTGAAAAAAGAGACGTTGGAGCATTTTAAAATTAATAAAGACATAAAAGTTATTTATAACTTCATTGATTTTGAACGTTTTAAAAAAATAAATAAAGACCATTTCAAAAAAATCATTGCGCCCGAAGGCGAAAAGATTCTCGTACACACCTCCAACTTCCGCAAAGTCAAACGCGTCGAAGATGTGATTTATATTTTCAAAAAAGTATTTGAACACATACCCTCCAAACTGCTCCTCATCGGCGATGGGCCTGAAAGACAACACCTCGAAGAGCTGTGTCGAGAACTTCATCTCTGCGATGAAATTCGTTTTCTCGGCAAACAAGATGCCGTCGAAGAACTCTTAGCGATTGCCGATTTATTCGTGATTCCATCAGGTTCTGAAAGTTTCGGCTTGTCGGCATTGGAAGCGATGGCGTGCGAAGTGCCTGTTTTGTCGTCCAATGCAGGCGGTTTGCCCGAAGTTAATATTCATGGTGTCACAGGCTACTTGAGCGATGTTGGTAATGTCGAAGAAATGGCAGGATACGCCATTCGCTTATTGAGTAATCCCGAATTGCACCAAGAATTTCGTAAAAACGCGCTTGCTCAAGCCAAAAAATTTGACATTCACAATATCATTCCGCAATACGAAGCCTATTATGAAGCCATTTTAGAGCAATCGGTTTGGGAAAAGGCGGTGTAAATAGTGCAGGAGTCATTAGTTCTACTTTGGCACTTTAAAATGGTGATGGGGCTACGCCCTCAAAAAGGGTTTGACGGATGATTTTGCTACCGAGGTTAAGCACCTACGGCGCATTCGGTATTTGTACTTTTTGCGCCGTAGGTGCTTAACCTTGGTGGCA
>JAYTUR010000400.1:0-1891 GCA_043744475.1 Saprospiraceae bacterium
GCTCGAAATATGCTTGGATATTTTGAAAAAATACGACATCAAAACGGTAGATATTACAGGCGGCGCGCCTGAAATGAACGCTCATTTCCGTTGGTTCGTAGAAGAATGTCGCAAATTGGGCAAAAAAGTGATGGATAGATGCAATTTGACCATTATTGAAGCCAATCCCAAATACCACGATTTGCCGCAATGGTTTGCCAAAAATCAAGTGCATATCATCTCATCATTACCCTATTTTTCAAAAACACGGACGGATTCACAGCGTGGCGATGGTGTTTTTGAGGACTCAATTTCGGCTTTACAAAAGTTGAATGCTGTGGGTTATGGCAAAGAGGGCAGTGGTTTGACACTCGATTTGGTCTATAATCCGACTGGCGCGTTTTTACCAGGTTCGCAAATGGGTTTAGAAAAAGAGTTTAAACAACAGCTCAAACGGCGTTTTAATGTCGAGTTTAACAGTCTTTTTGCTATTACAAATATGCCCATTTCACGGTTTTTGGATTATTTGATTGAATCTCATAACTATGAGGAGTATATGAACACGCTGGTCAATGCATTCAACGCCGCGACCATAGAAAATTTGATGTGCCGCAACACCATTTCAGTGAGTTGGGACGGCTTAATGTACGATTGTGATTTCAATCAAATGCTCGATTTGACCGTCGCTACTGAGGGGGTGCATATTCGTGATTTTGATTTTGACGCTTTGATTAATCGCAATATTGTCCTGAATCAACACTGTTATGGTTGTACGGCAGGTGCGGGTTCGTCTTGTGGAGGAGAGGTGGCGTAAGGTTAAAAAATGAAAGATAATTCGTTTTTTATGCGTTTATTTGTCCTTTAAAACGTTGTAAATGACCACATTATGGAACAAAATAATAAAATTATCCTTTTCCAAGAGAAACAAATTCGTCGTGTTTGGCATGAGGATAAATGGTATTTTTCTGTTTTAGATATTGTTGAGGTTTTAACTGATACGCCCAATCCGACCGATTATTTCAAAAAAATGCGGAAAAGAGAAGAAGGGCTAAAAACCTAAGTGGGGACAAATTGTCCCTACGTAGCAATGGAAGGTAAAGAAGGGAAAAAAAGGAAAACACTTGCCGCTGATACTGAGGGGGTCTTTCGTATTGTACAATCTATCCCTTCTGCCAAAGCAGAGCCTTTTAAATTGTGGTTGGCACATGTTGGTTATGAACGTATTCAAGAGATTGAAAATCCAGAACTCGCCATTGAAAGAGCCAAAGAGCTGTACAAAGCCAAAGGTTATTCGAATGAATGGATTGAAACGCGCTTGAAAAGTATTGATATTCGCAAACAATTGACTGATGAATGGCAAAAACGAGGCTTAAAAGAAGGGACTGAATACGCCATTTTGACGGCTGAAATTGCCAAAGCGACTTTTGGTTTAACACCTGTTGAGCATAAAAACCTTAAAGGTTTAGAACGTCAAAACCTACGCGACCACATGACTAATTTGGAGTTGATTTTCACCATGTTGGGTGAAGAATCCACGCGTCAAATTGCTGTTGAAGACGATGCCCAAGGCTTTAACGAGAATAAAGACGCTGCTCTGAAAGGCGGTCATGCCGCAGGGACAGCCCGAAAATCGTATGAAAAAACAAGGAATGTCAAAGTGGTGAGTGCGGATAATTTTTTGAGTTTGGAAAGGGAGGATTCAATAAAAAAACAGATTGAGACAAAAGAAGACGATGTCTAAAACATAAAAAACCATTGCTGACAGCAATGGTTTTTTATTAATATTTCCTTACTCCTGTATTTTACAACCGCTCAATAATCATCGCCGAAGCACCACCGCCACCATTGCAAATAGCTGCCATGCCATAACGACCATTTTGTTGATGCAAAACACCATTCAACGTCGTTAAAA
>JAYTUR010000401.1:0-7231 GCA_043744475.1 Saprospiraceae bacterium
AAAGTAAGCAGCACAGCTCCAACTGGTACGGGCATTACTCAACCGACGAAGGTTGTGAGTCGTCAATGGGATATTATACCAACTGGAACACCAACAAATGTCGGATTATCCTTTCAATATAACAGCAGTGAAGGTGTTAGCGGCGGTACTTTCTCGAATACGGGCTCAATGGATGGCATACACTACAATAGTACGTTGTCTAAGTGGGAATATGTCGGTACGGCAACTGCCACAGGAAGTGGTCCTTATACGGTTGCGTTTACTTATGCAGGTCCAACTTGGTCACCTTTTTCTTTTGGTAATGCAGGTGTTCTTTCAACGGAGCTTCAAACCTTCGAAGCAATAACAAAAGGCAGCATCAACCAACTCACATGGCAAACCGCTTCGGAAAAAGATGCATCCACCTTCAACATCCAGCGCAGCCACAACAACCAAACATGGCAAACCATCGGTCAAGTCAAAGCGACTAATAATCCAAACGGGGCGAAATACAATTTCACGGACGATGCCCCATTCAGTATTATCAACTATTATCGCCTACAAATGGTGGATGTGAATGGTAAAATGGACTATTCAAAGGTCGTATCGGTGAGTGGTAAAGACAGCAAACAAACGTTGTCGGTTTATCCAAATCCTGCAAAAAATGAATTGAATCTTATTTCAGATGGTTATACTGAGGGGGTGTTAATTTATGATATGACTGGTAAATTGGTGCGACACTTCAAGGGTAATGGCTTGAAAGTGAATGTTTTAGACTTGCCGAATGGTATTTATTTTGTTCGACTATTGGACAAATATGGTTTGTCAAATGAATCTGTTCGTTTTGTGAAACAATAGTTCTTATATGCGAATTAAGAGTCAAAATGCCGTTAGGCATGAGATTCTGGTAGAAAGACAAGCCGAAATGTTTAAAAGTGCCGTAGGCACGACATTATATTATTAAAATGTCCTGCCTACGGCATTATTGTCACGCATTATCATGGGATTTTCTACCAAAATCTCATGCCTAACGGCATTTTAAACGGCATTTTGACCCTTGATTCGTATTTTATATAAAAACAAAAAGCCGTTTATCAGATTTTGATGAACGGCTTTTTGTTCAGAAAACAATATTGTCGCACTATTCAATCACTATCTTGCCTGTCTGAATTATAGCTTCTGATTTTATTTTATAAGTATAAAAACCTTTTACAAAGGGTTGATTATCAAGGCTATTGAGCGTAGTATTGAATTTCTGATAAAAAATTTGCTTGCCATTGACATCAAAGATTGTCACTTCAAAAGGTTCGTTGTTATTGGATTCTATAGTAAGTTTTTGGTTTTTGCCCAAAGGGTTTGGATAGACATTGAATGCTTTTTGTTGCATCATTTTAACTGATTCAATTTTGGAATATTGAAAACTGCCATCTGTATTTATCATTTTAAGGCGATAATAATTGATGCCTGAATAGGGCTTTTCGTCAATGACTTGGTATGATTGGTCTTTGCTGTTTTTTGCTTGAATGATACTGAGGGGGGTAAATTCTTTACCATTTTGACTGCGTTGTACCTCAAAATTTGCTACGTCTTTTTCATCGGCTGTCTGCCATGTTAAAAATATATGGTCATTATTGGGCTTGGCTTGGAATGATAAGAGGGTGAGTGGCAGGAAAGAATTGACTATTAATCTATTAAGTACTTCAACGCTGGTACAAGTAGCGCAATCATATTGTAATTTTAATTTATAATCACCTGCCTTTGCCATCGTAATATTTGTCAATTCAGGATTTTGGGCAGTAGAAGTAAAGCCATCTGGACCTGTCCATTGATAGGTTACTTGTGGCGTTAAGGCTACCGAAGAGCATGAAGTTGTATTTACGGTATAATTACCCATCAATTTAAAGGTTTTGCCCTGTCCTACGGTCGTTGTCATAACAGAAGCGATGTCCACAGCTGTAGGCATCGTTGTAATCGTAGGTTTGGGAACCATCGGTTCGTCATCACCTTCGACCCAAACGGAATAGCTGCGCGGTGGGACTTCCATGTATATTTGTCCACTGCCATTGACGGTTGCAAAAGCAAACGCTGAACGGCGGAGCATGTCTGTAAATTTGGTTCCTGCCGTCGCTGCCCCCGAAATTTGATGATTTACTTTTAAGGTATTATCGCTGAAATTGATGGCAACAATGACCCGTTTCCCCGTAGAACTGGGCGCATTTAATTGATAAATCAAAGATTTTTCTGCGGTACTTGATATATAATTTGCACTGAATCCACTCCCTGATTTATTCAAATAAGAGACGGAAGGCGCGCCAAATATATACTTTTTATGCACTGCCATTAAAGCATCAATTTCACACTTCATCGGCGATAAAGTTGTTGGAAAATAGCTCTGATACAACGGTGATGTGGTAGGTGGGTAGCCGAAATAATCGTCATAATAGACCGATGGTATGCCTAATGAATTGTTTGTCAAAAGATAAGCATACGCCAACATAGCATCATAATGAACCAACGATTCGCCATGATTGGGTTCATAATTGTGACGGAAATCGTGATTATTTAAGAACGTTACGACATTATTGCCGCTTAAATAACCGCCGCCAACTAACCCCTCAGTATAAATATACCTAAAATCACTTGTACTCAACCGATTATTGGTCGCATTTCTAAGGGCATCGCGAAGGTGGAAATCAAAAACGCGCGGGTGCATAGATAGGGGAGCAGCCGAATTAAAGCCATTACTGTAAACAGAATTGACCCAATTTTTCAAATCATCTCTATTCGTACCGTAATACTCACCCACAACCATACTGGGCGTTATGCCGTCAGTATATAATTTGTTGAGCATAGCAGGGACAAAAGAGGCATCAAAATGTTTGACGGCATCCATACGCAAGGCTTTGATGCCCAAAGGACTGCTGCCACCAACGGTTTTAGTGAAATTCCATTCTGTCCATTCGATAAGTTTATCGCGTGTGTCTGCTACTATGTGGTCTAAATCATTAAAATAGTCCAAACTACGCATACTAAAATCGGGGCATAAACACTCGATAGTCCAGTTGCCAGAAGTACCCGTAAAAACAGGGTTGTAGTTGGGGCGAAAATTCATCCAATTCATGCTGCCGAGACCACTGGGCATATTAGAAAAATCGGTGTAAGTATGGTATTCAACAACATCGTTATAGACATTTGCGACGTTAGAAGGTCCCGTACCGCCACTTTTTCCAACCAAATCCGTTGTGCCGTTCCAAATTTTCCAAATCCGTTGATCCGCATAACCGTTGGTATTGACCATATAAATAATGAGTTTGTCACCTGCGGCAATGAAGTCAGAAGCACCAATTGTTACTTTAAATTCATCAGAATCACCATTAGAATCTATTGTATTTTCATAATTTATCCCCAAAACGGCTGTAAAAGGCTCTGCTCCTTCAACGGGATTTGCGCCTTGACCATTGACGGGTGTATAACGGTTGCCGCCAATCTTATTAGTCGTTGCATGAAACATATACTTTGCGCCATTGTAAGTTTGAGTACGAGAATTAATGTTGATATAATAATTGCCTGCACCATTGCCTGAAGTACCACCGAGCGGAATAATGACAAAATAACGGTCAGACGGAAAAGGCTTTTGACTACCACCCGCCCGATATTGAATATACTCTTCAACGGCTGGGTTTTTTTCTGCTGCACCGCCATCTCTATGGTTATAGATAAAATCACCCATTGGGTCAATGCCCGCATTATTTAGAGCGGTAATCATGGCTCGGACATCGCTGGGCGTTCCTAAACCCGTCGTTTCACCCATATATAAGTCTTTTGGATTATAGCCTGAACTGTATTGCCCATTGCCATAATGCCCCGGAAACCATAGATGTGTGAAACCTGCTTTACCGAGACAATCAGCTTGAGAACTTAAAGTGTTTGCCCAATTATAACCTGCGCCATATTTTCCAAAATCATAATTAAAGCCTTGCATGAGAAAATAAGGACAGCTTTGGGCAGAGATACGATTTTGAAATAGAATCAATAAGAGAAGTAATAAAAGGAGTGGTGCTCTTTTCATAATCAATAAATTTAGTTAATTTTTGCATAAATACTAATGGTCAAAAGTATTTAAAATCGCCATACTTTCTAAGAGATTATATTGTTTGATTCTAAATTTAACGTTTTTCGATTTTTTTAGGATTCAATTTTTAGGAATAAAGAAAAAGCACCCCCTCTGTATTTTCGAGAAAAAATGTAGTTTTACGCCTTCAAAATATAGAGATTTATGAAACAATACCACGAACTTCTCCAACACATCCTCGACAAGGGTGTTGAAAAAACTGACCGCACAGGCACAGGAACAATCAGTTGTTTTGGCTACCAAATGCGTTTTGACCTTGCTGATGGTTTTCCGTTGGTGACGACGAAAAAGCTGCATTTGCGCTCTATTATATATGAGTTGCTTTGGTTTTTGAAAGGAGAAACCAATATAGCGTATTTAAAAGAGAACAATGTCTCAATTTGGGATGAATGGGTAGATGAAAACGGCGACCTAGGACCTGTTTATGGCAAGCAGTGGCGGCGTTGGGAAACAGCCGATGGGCGAGTGATTGACCAAATGGCTTGGTTGGTGAATGAAATTAAGCGCAACCCTCATTCACGCCGCTTGATTGTCAGTGCTTGGAATGCAGGAGAAATAGATAAAATGGCTTTGTCGCCGTGTCATTGTTTGTTTCAATTTTATGTAGCCCCCTCCGACTCCCCGAAAGGGATAGGGAAGTTAAGTTGCCAACTTTATCAGCGTTCAGCGGATACGTTTTTAGGTGTACCATTTAATATAGCGTCTTATGCGTTGTTGACGATGATGGTAGCGCAGGTGTGTGGCTTAGAAGCGGGCGAGTTTGTGCATACGTTTGGTGATGTGCATTTATACTCAAACCATATTGAACAAGCACATCTGCAACTATCAAGGGCATTGCGACCTTTACCGACCATGCGTATCAACCCTTCAGTAAAAGACCTGTTTGAGTTTGATTATCAAGACTTTACATTGGAAAATTATGATCCACATCCACATATTAAAGCGGCAGTGGCTGTTTAAGATTTAATTGATGTTCAAAAGTTTAAAAAAAGGCTGTGGAAAACTTTTTGTCAAAGTTTTGCAATGATTTATTTGTCGAACGTATATAGAATTCTATATTTGCCCTTGAAATTAGAAAAACGAAAAATCACCCTATTATTGAGTTATCCTTTCCTATTACTTTTAATGTATATAAAAAGTGATTTTCACTTTCCATTTTCAAGTTTTCAAAAATCCAAAATCAAATCGAATTTTGTTTTGAATTTAGAAAACGTCTAAATAGATTTAACAAGTTCTTAACTCTTTGGAAAAGAGAAGTGCAATTGTATTTTTGCATCACTTTTTAAGGACAGTTGGCAATTAGAATGCAATTGTTCGAAGGTTTAAAAATAAAATCGTCATACAAATGATGTCTAATTTATTGAAATTAAGACTTTTACAAGTATCGCTTCTCCTGTTAGTGTCTTTCCAGCTTTCAGCAGCTGATGCAAAAGCGGGTAAAACCCTCTTCATTACAAACTGTGCTCAGTGTCATGCTAAGAGCATGAAGGACAAGTTAACTGGCCCACCACTTGCGAAAGCTGTAGAGAATTGGGGTGGTGATATGAAGCTATTGTACTCATGGGTTCGGAACTCTCAAGCCATGATTGCTTCTGGCAATGCACGTGCGGTTGCCGTTTGGAATGAATATAAGCCAACGCAGATGAATGCGTTCCCCACTTTGACAAACGATGATATTGATAATATCTTCGCTTATGTTGATGAAACGGTGAAAGGTGGTGGCGCTGTGGCAAAAGGAGGTCCTGTGGTAGAAGGTAAAGGAGCAGATAAAGAAGATAACACCTTATTATATGGTGTCGCATTCTTTATCTTGGGCGCGTTGGCAATCGTTTTGTCACGCATCATCAATAACCTCAAAAAAACGTCGGCTGAACAAGCAGGTGAAAACTTTACAGAAAGGAGTTGGACAGAGGCTTTGACAAGCAAAGGCGTCGTTGGTTTCATTATTTTTGCATTGATTGTGTTGGGTGGTTACACAACCGTCAATAATGCTATCTCTTTTGGTCGCCAACAAAACTATGCGCCTGACCAACCCATCAAGTTTTCGCACGAAACTCATGCGGGTATCAATAAAATTGATTGCCAATATTGCCACGACGGTGCACGTCGCTCAAAAAGTGCGATTATCCCTGCTACCAATACGTGTATGAACTGCCACAAAGCGATTAAGGTGGGTTCAAAATACAAGACAGCGGAATTGACAAAAATCTTCGTTTCAAGAGGCTTTGACCCTTACACAAGCCAGTATATTGAGAACTATGACAACTTGAAGGAAGAAGAAGTCGCTGCAATCTTTAAAAAATGGATTTCATTCAACTATCGTGATGAGCGTAAAATGGATGCAGAAGGCAAGCCCTCTGCTGATGAGACGGCTTTCGTTGATGACCAATGGAATGATATAGCTTCTTCATTGAAGACAGAATATAAGACTAAGGTTCAAGGTCCAATTGAGTGGAAACGTATCCACAACTTGCCTGACCATGTTTACTTCAACCACGCGCAACACGTAACGGTTGGTAAAGTACAATGTCAAAATTGCCATGGTAAAGTTGAGAAGATGGAAGTGATGAAGCAACATGCCCCCCTCAGTATGGGCTGGTGTATCAACTGCCACAGAGGTACGGAAGTGAAATTCAAAGACAATGACTTCTATAAAAATTATGCACGTTACCACGAAGAAATGAAAAAAGGGACGCGTGAAAAAGTAACCGTAGAAGACATCGGTGGTCTGGAATGTCAAAAATGCCACTATTAACGTATAGTTGAAAATGAATAAGATACCGCATGCCGTTTGGTTATTTCTAAGTGCTTTCGGTGGCACATTAATATTTGATTTATTTTCAAACGGTGGTTCGATTAGTTGGGTCAGAAATTTTTTTGTTTCGCTCACTATGACATTGGTACTTGTTTATATTGGCAATAGAAAAAATGAAAAATTATTAAAAAAATAGCCTTTGTCATTGCGAGAAACGAAGCAAACGGAGGTGTTACATAGAAAAAAGTAACTCAAAATTTTCAAGATAATGGATTTTAATAACCAAGAAGTTTGGGTTGGGGTAGAGGATTTGACGAGAGACGCACAGTTTGTCGCACAATCAAAGGAGGAGTTTCCAGCAACAT
>JAYTUR010000402.1:0-1883 GCA_043744475.1 Saprospiraceae bacterium
ACATTCTTTCATCCATTCTTCATGTTTTAACTCATTAATGGCTTGAAAAATAGCATCTAAACACACCCGATGCGTGCCATGCGGGTCGCTCAAATCACCAGCCGCATACACTTGATGCGGTTTTATTTTTGTCAATAAATCTTTAATGATTTGGATGTCTTCTTTACTGAGGGGTTTCTTTTTTATCGTACCCGTTTCATAAAAAGGCATATCGAGGAAATGCGGAACGACATCTTCACTCACATAACGACAACCCGCTTTGGCTTCTCCACGACGAATCAAACCTTTCAGTTTTTGCACATCAGGCGCATCAACTTCTCCAGCTTTTTTGTCGTGTATTTTTTGTTGAATGCTGTCAAACATCGTTTGCGTAACGTTGGTTTTGTCCAATCCAAACATTGAATTAAAATCATTCATAAAATCAGCAAAACGCACCACATCGTCGTCAAAAACGGCAATATTACCCGACGTTTGATACGCCACATGCACCTCATGCCCTTGATCGCTCAATCGAATAAAAGTACCACCCATTGAAATCACATCGTCATCTGGATGTGGACTGAAAATGATGACTCGTTTAGGAAAAACCGAAGACGTTTCAGGACGATTCAGATTGTTATCACCTTGTTTACCGCCGGGCCAACCTGTAATCGTATGACGTAACTGATTGAAAACCTTGACATTAATATTGTAAGCACTGTCGTATTCCGTCACCAAATCGCTCATACCGTTTTCGGCATAATCGCGTGTGGTCAACTTCAAAATTGGCTTGTCTTCTTTTTTACTCAACCAAATCAAAGCGCGTTTGATAAGGCTTTGGTCACTCCAATCACATTCGCGAACGAGCCAAGGCGTTTTGTAACGCGTCAGTTCGCAAGCCGCCGCCGTATCAAGGTAGAAAGTCGTATTTGCATGGTTTTGAAGGTAAGTTGCAGGCACATGGTCGCTGATTTCACCTTCTACGGTCTTGCGAATAATGTGCGATTTACCTTCACCCCAAGCCATAAGAATGATATGTTTGGCTTCCATAATTGTCCCAACACCCATTGTTATGGCTTTGCGTGGCACATATTCTTCGCCAAAAAAATCACTTGCTGCATCGGTAATCGTCAAATGGTCAAGAGTAATCATACGTGTCCGCGAATTGATACCCGAACCCGGCTCATTGAAACCGATGTGACCCGTCCGACCAATTCCTAAAATTTGAAGGTCAAGCCCACCGTAATGCTTCATTTTTTCTTCATATTTTTTGCAGAACTCCGCAACATCTTTTTTATCGAGTGTTCCGTCAGGAATGTGAATGTTTTCAGGCAAAATATCTACACTATCAAAAAGGTGTTCCTTCATAAAGCGCACATAACTTTGCAAGGCATCGGGTTGAATGGGGAAATATTCATCTAAATTGAAAGTGATGACGTTTTTAAAAGTTAAACCCTCTTCTTTGTGCAAGCGCACCAATTCCGAATAAACCGAAGTCGGCGTAGAACCTGTTGCTAATCCAAGCACACACATTTTGCCTTCTGCTGCTTTTTTGCGTATAAGCAGCGCAATTTGATGTGCGACAACATGAGACGCTTCTTTTGACGTGTCGTAAACTAAAGTGTTGATTTTTTCTAATTGATTGTCCATTTTAATTTTTGTTAGATGACATTTTTGGAAAGACTGATTTTTTATTTTCAATTTTGAAACCGCAAATTATGGTTTGCCTTTTACTTCCAAAAACAATCGGTATAAAAAATCCGAAATGTCCTTGTATTTTTGTCTTTCAAATTCAAATGGTGCAAAATACTGAGGGGTGGCATTTCAGAAACTGTTTTAAAACTAAAAACATACAATTACTCACTGTTTTTTGCTTCGCAAAAAAAGCGTGCAGAGAGAAAATC
>JAYTUR010000403.1:0-7185 GCA_043744475.1 Saprospiraceae bacterium
CGAGGAACGAAGCAATTTGCTAAATTTTGATAGATTGCTTCGTTCCTCGCAATGACGGATAAAACAGTACATTCTGTGGTCAAACTTCTGCATCAACTAAATCGTTCTTGATACGTTGACTTGGCTCCACATAAATCTCAAATTTGATTTTGTCTTTACCCTTCATCGCTTTCCATTCTGAAGCGGCATCATTTAAGACAGCAAGAATATTCCAACGTTCATTTTTAGGTTCTTTTGCTAGAAAATGGTCGTATCCGCGCAAAACAATATGAATTTCACGCACATCAAGCCATGAAAAATCACATAAGCAATCGAATAAAGCGTCTAAATTTTTACCAAAATAGGTCGGCAATTTCAGCCCTTTTTGGATTTGCTGATAAAAATCAAGCATCGTTTCAGCTTTATTGCCATCAATATAAGCGATAATCATTTCTGCATCACGCGTTTTTGGCTCGTAGGGTGCTTTTAGAATTTTAAAATTTGACATAATTACAATTTTTAATTGAATGCAATAAGTTCATTGGACTTCGACAAAGGTCTGATAATGGTCATTGGTGTACCACGCCCGATTATCAGAACCTGTGACAAGCCTTTCGACTCCCCGATTGACCCCACCACGCTTTGGGTTGACATCCCATTCTTGGTATTTAATTTTATTTCCCGAACCATCTTTGACCGCCAAACGGCGTTCCCTATTTTGAAAGTTTCTGCTGCCGACATAACCGGGCATTGAATGACCATTTTCACGGACATATTGAAGGACTTTGTACACTTTGGCAGGAATGCGCTCATTGGCAACATTGGGCGGCAGTTTGTCATCAGCATGGCTACTTCCAGTGCTACTTGGCGCTGTTTTTTGCTGGGTGCGAGATTGGCTTTGAGACGACTCCTTTTGTTGTATTTCGCCACAACCCAAAAGGTAAAAGCCAAAAATGATTAATAGTGTGTGAACGATGTATTTATTCATAAATCTAAGATTTCGCTATAAAAGTAGAAAAAAAATGAGAACGCCCCATTTTTTTAGAAATATTCTATGAGAATTCTATTGAAATGGAATAAGAAGTAAGCATTGAATCATTGAAAAATAATCGGAGTCAACTCCTTGCATCTGTTCAAATTGTGGTCGAATACAAGTAATTGCTTTCGTTTTGTCTCCAAATTAAAAGAAAAAGATAATTTTGCGCTTCAAATCCATTCATCAATTTTAATACTCGGATACTGAGGGGTTAAATATGGAACTAAATCAACTGCATAAAATCTATTTTATCGGCATTGGAGGCATTGGTATGTCGGCTTTGGCGCGTTATTTCATGGGTCTCGGCATAAAAGTGCATGGTTATGACCGCACAGAAACCGAACTGACGCGTGCGCTCGCATCAGAAGGAATGGTCATTCATTACACCGATGATGTGACGTATATTCCCACGAGTGTTGATTTGGTGGTTTATACGCCGGCTGTACCAAAAGAGCATTCAGAGTTGCTTCATTTTCAACGAAACAAAACGCCGATTTTGAAACGTTCAGAGGTTTTAGGACTTATTTCAAGGAGTATGAAGTGCATAGGCGTTGCAGGAACGCATGGTAAAACGACAACTTCGTGCCTCGTAACACATATATTACGGGTGGGTGGCGTTGATGCAACAGCGTTTTTAGGTGGTATTTCGCTTTCCATTGGTTCTAATTTTGTTCAAGGACAATCCAATTGGGTCGTCGTCGAAGCAGACGAATATGACCGTTCTTTTCTGCGTTTGAGCCCTGACATTGCCATCATAAACAGCATGGACCCTGACCATTTGGATATTTATGGTGATGAAAAAACGTTTAGACAAGCGTTTCGCGATTATACCCAAAAAGTAAAACCGGATGGTCAAGTTTTCAAAAAACGCGGTTTAATACTGAGGGGATCTAAAAATACCAATGTCAATTGGTCAACTTATGGTTTGAAAAAAGGTGATTATCGGGCGGTGAATTTGAGGGTTGAAAAGGGCTTTTTTGTCTTCGATTATAAAAGCCCAAAAGGTGATATTCTGAATATCAAAACGACGCTTCCCGGGCAACACAATATTGAAAATGCAACGGCTGCTATCGCTGTTGCGCAACAATTGGGCGTAACTTCAGAAAAAGTCAAAGAGGCATTGGCAAATTTTGAAGGCATCAAAAGACGCTTTCAGTTCATCTATCAAAATGATAATCAAGGACTTACGTTTATTGACGATTACGCTCACCACCCAACTGAACTCAATGCAGCGATATTGGCGGCTCGGACTTTATACCCAAATCGTCGGTTAATTGGTATTTTTCAACCACATCTTTTTTCAAGGACAAATGATTTTCAAGACGGTTTTGCGGCAGCATTAGACAAACTTGATGAAACTTTTTTGATGGACATCTACCCTGCTCGCGAGTTGCCGATGGCAGGCGTAACTTCTGAAATTCTGTTTAAAAAGATGCACAATCCGAATAAAACCCTGACCACAAAGGCAGAATTAATGTCTGTACTGAGGGGTCATTTTTCATCTTTAGACTTATCAAACACAACTATTTTGACGCTTGGTGCGGGTGATATTGACACTTTCGTCGCTCCTATTTCAGCGTTACTCAATGAATTGACATGAATTTTTCAAAATACGCAAAGTACTTTTTTTTCTGGGTTGGTTACTTCATTGTAGCACGACTCATTTTTGTTAGTTATCATTTTGTGAATACACAAAGTGTTGGTTTCCAAAATTTTATACAAATTTTTACAAATGGCATTCGTTTGGATTTGTCGGCAGCGGGATATTTTTCAGCATTGCCTTATGTGCTATTTTCTTTTTCTTTTTTATTTGCAAAGAAAGAAATTTTTGGCGGAGTAGTTAAAATTTACACCATTCTCTTTATTCTTTTTTCATCTGCATTGATTGCGGCTGATTTAGAATTGTTTAAAGTTTGGGGTTATCGCATTGACGATACTTTTTTAAAATACCTTATGTCGCCAAACGAAGCGGCGGCTTCTGTCAGCTCCTACCCTGTTTTGCTTTTGGTCTCTATTTTCCTTGTTTTATCTTTTGTTTCAATTTATATTTTCAATAAAAAAGTATTAAAAAAAGGTTCTTATACTGAGGGGGGGCTTTTGGAAAAGGTTTTACAAACGCCTTGGACAAAACGGCTTTTAAATCTTTTTCTAGGTCTTTTGCTAACTGTTGCTTTGATTTTACCCATTCGTGGCGGCTTTCAACTCGCACCTGTCAATCAAAGTGCGGTCTATTTTTCAGATAAATCGTTTGCCAATTATGCGGCAATCAATCCATTGTGGAATTTCTTTGTGTCTGTTTTTGAAAAAACATCAGAAGATAGAAATCCATATACTTATTTTATTGAAAATGAAGCGGTTGCGGCATTAAAAACGTTGTTTTCAGATTCTTCAAAAACACAAAAATTACTGCGTCACGATGTTCCACAACCCAATATCATCATCGTCACGTATGAAAGTTTGACCGCAAAAGTCATTGAAAGATTGGGCGGTGAAAAAGGCATTACACCCAATTTTGATACATTATCACACGAGGGTATTTTATTTTCAAATATTTATGCAACTGGTGATAGAACGGATAAAGGTTTGGTCGGTGTCTTGTCTGGCTATCCTGCGATTCCTCGTGCAAACATTATGGAAGTGCCTCGCAAATCGGCGCAACTGCCTATTTTGAGCAAAATACTGAGGGGGGTAAATTACAATACGGGTTTTTATTACGGTGGTGAAGCAGAGTTTGCCAATATGAAATCTTATCTGTTGACAGGTGAATTTTCAAAATTAATTACAAAATCTGACTTCAAAAAAGAAGATTTAAGTAGTAAATGGGGCGCATTCGACCATGTCCTTTTTGAACGCTTACTTCTTGATTTACAAGAATTTAAACAACCTTTTTTTGTCAATCTATTGACGCAAAGTAGTCACGAACCTTTTGAAATTCCCAATGGTTGGGGTAAACCGAATTTGCTACCGACCAATGATTTAGATGAAAAATTTAGGCGCGTGCATTTTTACAGCGACCAAGCCTTAGGTACGTTCGTGCGCGAAGCGAAAAAACAGGATTGGTGGAAAAATACTTTAATGATTGTCATTGCAGACCACTCTTCAGTGCATATTGAACCGCATGATGATTTTTTTGGTAAATTTCATATTCCTATGTTGTGGCTGGGCGGTGTTTTATCGGTTCGTGATACGATGATAACGCAAGTCGGTTCGCAAGTGGATTTGGCAGCTACTTTATTGGCACAATTAAATATGAACCATAAAGATTGTTTATGGTCAAAAAATTTATTAAGCGTTGATTGTAAACCTTTTGCCTATTTTGCTTTTCAAAATGGTTTTGGTTTTGTTCAAAAAAATGGTCGTTATGTCTTTGATACTGAGGGGTCATTTTTTATTCAAAAAGAAGGGCAAGTGGATAGCTTGGATATCAAAAAAGGAAAATCTTTTTTGCAAATGAGTTATCAGGATTATTTGAAGAAATAATGGCTTTTTTTTAAAACACATAGAGACAATAGACACATAGTATTTTGTAATGAACCATCAAAGACTATGTGTGTATTGGTTTTTGGTGTAGAGGGCTTTCCTATAAAAACTCAAATGCTATTGTTATTGGGCTACGCCCCGATTTCGTATCCGTGTGGATATACATTTTCTACCGATATTTAGCACCTCTGGTGCTTATTGCCGTTTTAAAAGCACCAGAGGTGCGACATATTGGTAGAAAATGGTATCAAAAATTTTATTATTCAGGGCGTAGCCCTACAACTACTTTTTTATAGGAAAGCCCTTTATTGGTGTATTGGTTATTAGTTATTGGTGAGCGTATGACCAATAACCAATACACCAATAACTTTTCCAAAAAACTACCCCCTCAGTATCCCTGCTTTTTGAAAGGAAAATCTACCTTTGTGTCCCATAAATGAATAAAGCAAATGTCTTAACAAAGACGGTAAACAATTTATGGCAAAGTACATATTCGTAACAGGCGGCGTAACTTCTTCATTGGGCAAAGGCATCATTGCCGCAAGCCTCGCCAAACTTCTACAAGCGCGTGGCTTTTCGGTCACGATTCAAAAATTCGACCCATATCTCAACGTTGACCCGGGAACGCTTAATCCGTACGAACATGGCGAATGTTATGTCACAGACGATGGTGCAGAAACGGATCTCGATTTGGGTCATTACGAACGCTTTTTGAATACACCCACATCGCAAGCGAACAATGTCACAACGGGTCGTATTTATCAATCCATCATTAATCGTGAACGAGCAGGCGATTATCTTGGCAAAACAGTTCAGGTTGTGCCACATGTCACGGATGAAATCAAAAGACGTGTTCAAGCGCTCGGACAGACCCCTCAGTATGACATCATTATTACCGAATTGGGCGGAACGGTTGGCGATATTGAATCACTACCTTATCTCGAGGCGTTGCGACAAATGCGTTGGGAATTGGGCACTGACAATTGTTTGGTCTTACATTTAACACTCGTTCCGTATTTAAAAGCAGCGGGAGAGTTAAAAACGAAGCCGACACAACACAGCGTCAAGGAGTTATTGAACACGGGTATTCAACCCGATATTCTCGTGTGCAGAACCGAAGAGCACCCCCTCAGTATGGACATAAAACGCAAGCTCGCTTTGTTTTGCAACGTCGAAGTGTCTTCGGTAATTGAAGCGATGAATGCCGAAACGATTTATGATGTGCCGCTGCTGATGCTTAAAGAGCGTTTGGATTCGGTTGTTATTTCAAAGCTAAGATTACCCGACCGCCGCGAACCTGATTTGCGAAAATGGAAAGAGTTTTTGGGCAAATTCAAAAACCCTTCAAATGAAATTCGTATTGGTTTGGTCGGTAAATACAACGAATTGCAAGACGCATATAAGTCTATTTATGAGGCTTTTGTCCATGCCGGTGCGGTCAATGAATGTCGTGTGAAAGTTATTCCCATACATTCTGAACAATTGGAAAACATTAAAGAGAAAGACATTGGCAAATTATTAAACTCTTTTGATGGTATTTTAGTCGCTCCGGGTTTTGGTGAACGTGGCATTGAAGGCAAATATGAAGCAATAAAGTATTGTCGGGAAAACAATTTGCCGTTCTTTGGCATTTGTCTCGGTATGCAGTCGGCTGTTGTGGAATTTTCACGCCATGTTTTGAATTTAAAAGATGCGGCTTCAACGGAAGTCAATCCGACAACTGCGAATCCTGTGATTGATTTGATGGAAGCGCAAAAAACCATAACCGCAAAAGGCGGTACCATGCGTCTCGGTGCGTATGATTGTAGAATTAAAAAAGGGACAAAGGCTTTTGAGGCTTATAAAAAACAGAATATTCAAGAGCGACACAGACATCGTTGGGAATTTAACAATCAATATTTGGAACAAATCGAAGCAGCGGGGATGGTCGCTACGGGCATTAATCCCGACAGTGGTTTGGTAGAAATTGTGGAAATTCCTAAACATAGGTGGTTTGTCGGTGTTCAGTTTCATCCTGAATTAAAAAGTACAGTGGAAAATCCGCATCCACTTTTTGTGGATTTTGTAAAAGCGTGTTTAAAAAAGTAAATAATGGATAGCGGATAATGGATAATTTTTTATTATCATTTATCCGCTATCCATTATCAATTATAAATTATAAAAATGATAGATAATAACAAAGTCGTAGATGCCCTGCGCACCGTCAAAGACCCCGCGACGGGACAAGACATTATTCAGCGCAGAATGATTGAGGGATTGAAAATTGAAGGAGATAATGTGAATTTTACGCTTGTTTTGCCCACGTTGAATATGGGCAACAAAACAGAATTGATATTTGCGTGTATCGCAGCGATTCAAAAAGAATATCCGCAAGCACAAACCAATGTGCATACATTGGCGCGTCCCGCTGAGGGGGGAACTAAAGGGGGGGCACCTGAACGCCCATTACCACATCTTAAAAACATCATCGCAGTGGCTTCTGGCAAAGGCGGTGTCGGAAAATCAACCGTGGCAGTTAATTTGGCATTGGGTTTAAAGGCTTTGGGCGCGCGTGTCGGCATTATGGATGCCGATGTGTATGGACCCAGTATTCCAACGATGTTGGGTTTGCAAGGACAAAGACCAAAATTGCAGGAAGTGTATGGCACGCCAAAAATGATACCGCTTGAAGCCTACGGTATGCAAGTCAT
>JAYTUR010000404.1:0-7185 GCA_043744475.1 Saprospiraceae bacterium
GACGTAGCGGACTTTATAGCCCACATATTGCAAATAGCGATAAATCACATCGAAATTGACAAATGTGCGGCAATTGCCGAGATGCACATCGTTGTAAACCGTGGGTCCGCAGACGTACATACCGACGCGTCCTTCGAGGATGGGTGTAAAGATTTCTTTTTCGCTTGTGAGCGAATTATAGATTTTGAGTTCTGTATTCGATTTCATGCCGCAAAGGTATAAATTGAAAAATGAGAATAGATGTTATTTTTTACGGCAAAAAAAGGAAAAGTTGTGTTTTTGGGTGAAAAATACTGAGGGGGGTGTTTGTTATAAGTGTGGTGGTTAGAATTAATGGACTTCATTGCAGAAGAGTGATTTTAGTTGCACAATTTGTACTGATGAATTCTTTTTACATTTTTCTTTCTATAAGTTTCTAATATTGAGTCATCACTTAAATCTCTAATTTCAAAACGAAAAATTGAAAAGTATTCGATTATTGTTGGTTTATCATATCTAAAAAGATATATCGTATTATTAACTTTACCAAAGAACCCACCAATTTCATCACCTTCAACTAATACTTTATCTTTAGAAATATTGCAAACATTATCTGAAATAGAAATATAAACTTTTTCGCCTCCTCCTAAAAAATCCGCATAAATGAAACAATACAATGATTCTCTTTCATTTATTTTTAAAGAATCAAGGAGGATATAGTCATCTTTTTGGATACTATGATTACCTATTTTGGCTGTTTTTTGCTCTTTTGGAGAACATAAAAACATAAACTGCAATAGAAACAATGAACAAATAACCAATAGTTTATTCATAATTTTTAAGGTTTGAAAGTTTTATAAACGCCATTATCACTTGTAAATGTAATTTCTCAAAAGACACCATTAAACATAAAACGAACGGAAGCAATAGCATCAAAAGACAAATATCCCCCTCAGTATTTACGCCCCAAAACATTGTTCTTTTCTCAAAAAAGTGTATTTTTGTCAAAAAAAGATAAAGGTATGATGCACACTCAACCATTCAGTAATTTGCAATTAGAATTGTTAAAACTCTATGCAAGTAATATTCCCGATGCTGATTTATTGGAAATAAAGCGTTATTTGGCGCGTTTTTTCATGAAAAAAGCCATTTCTGAAGCTGATAAAATTTGGGATGAACGCGGTTATACGCCTGAATTGATGAGCCAAATTCTCGAAGGTAAAAATGATTAAGTGTGTCATTGATACGCACGTTTGGGTATCGGCTTTGTCCAGCCAATCACCCTTTCATTGGGTTGTCGAAGCATTACTCGATGAACGATTTGACTTGTTCATTTCCAATGAAATTTCACTTGAATATGAAGAAAAACTAAAACAGTTTTATTCTCTTTCTGTCACTGAAAATTTTATACGTGCAATACATGACTTGCCTAATGTTTATAAAATTGACCCTTTCTATCGCTGGCATCTACTCGACGAAACCGACCCCGATGATAATAAATTTGCCGATACTGCTTTTTCTGCCAACGTGCATTATTTAGTAAGTGATGATAAACACTACAAACCGCTCACTCGCACCGCTTTTCCAAAAATCAAGCGTATAAAATTAGCCGAATTCAAAACGATATTGGAAAAAAATTAATAATTACACTGACATCGGTCTTTATTCCCTACTTCATTTTTAAATATTCCACCGCAAATCGCTCGCCCATCGTCCGTTGTCCCATAGAATTGAAATGCACGTTGTCTCCTTTGTGCTTCAAATCTTGCGTTGTAATGAATGCGGCGTTTGCGTCTTTTTGCACCACCTGTTTTATCGCTTCATTTATCAACTGCCAGTTTTTATTGTTGTTTGAATATGACCCCAATTCACCCGTCAGAATGGGCAAATGGTCGTTGTGCATGATATTTCTGAATGTTTTGAACAAAGCGGTAAGTCTTTCGGGATGCAAGCGGATATTTTCTTCAGAACTGGTGTTGCTTTCGCCTTGATGCCACAGCACCGCTTTGATAACCCCGATGGCATTGCCCAATTTTACCTTTTCTTTGAAATTAGTCAGTAATTGAACGTCATGAAAAATGGAATCGCCCAACCATTGTTGTATCGAACTGCCGCCAATTGCCGTCGGCATCAACAAAATCGTCACGTTATCAGGTATATTTTTAAGCAAAGCGCGACCAAATGACATACCACAATCCAATCCAGTTCTACTCGGTTCATAGAAATGCAGCGGTTCTTTGGCTAAAATCACCTCATTTTTTTTATTGATGGTCAAAAGCCTTTCATCGGTCATCGTATCTTGCGATTCAACCCATCCGCGACCTGCCATATTGGATTGACCCGCCAATAAAAATACCCACACGTTGTTTTTGGGTGGTATTTTAGTGACCTTTTCAACCGTTTTTGGAAAATAACGCGTCCGTACCCAATCTGCGTAACTGATAGGCTCAACGTTTATCTCTTTGAGGAAAGATTTAAGTGTTTTATCGGTGAATAAATCCGTCACGCCTTGTCTATCCGCCGCCACATCCTCATAGCCGATGTGGTGCACGGCGCGTATTTCGTCATTATCAAAGGCGGGATGATCGACAAAAAGATAGGTTTTATCCGCTTCTAATTGCGTTAAGGCTTTTTTGAAACTTTCCAATTTCTCTTGCGCCGTTTTGTGCGCACCCTCGTATCCCATGCGCAGAACACCCGACTCTGCCATTTCGGCATCAGTGACTAAATTGTATTCTTTTGCCAATTTTTGGGTCAAAGCCTTCACTTCTTCGCTTAAATTCGTGCAACCCATGTGCCCAGAGATGTGGCTTAGGCGTGGAATCTGCTTTTTTGCCGCTTCAATCTGCGCTCGAAACTCTTTTTCAATGTCTTGCAGCGTGTATTTGTTTTCCATAATGGCTTGTCCAGGATAACTTTTGTCAGGAAACACCTTCGGAAAGAAGTAACCGTTGGCATCTTTGAGGCTCGGGCAATCGGTCATCGGTCGCCACTTCACATTATCCCATTCACTCGTCAAACACAGGTGAACACCCACATCTACTGAGGGGGTCTGTGCCAACATTTTTACCGCTTCTGGAAACCACGGCGACGGCACAATGACTTCGATGGCAGTTTCCACGCCTTCTTTATATGATTTAATCAAGGCTTCGTTAGCGGCGTGAGAAAAACCCATATCATCGCCTCGAACGATGAGTTTTGCGGGCTGTTTTTGCGCATTGGCAAGGAACAAAGAGAAGCAAAGCAAGAGTGTATTGGATATTTTATTCATTGTTTTGATTTTTATACGAATTAGAAAGATTTTTTTTGTTTTTTTTGATTTGTGTTGGTGTGACTATTGGACGCCACAAACATAAAAACAAACATACGTCAACTTTAGCAGCAGCAAAAATTGATTGCCAAAATACAATATTTAAACATTTTTATAAAAAACTGTGTTCTTACTCATAACTTTACACCGAAATAAAAATTATTGTTTAACTGCGTCTCGACGCTGAACTTTAAACTCAGTTAGTTATGTATTATCAAATTCAACAACGTTCACAATATCCAGCGGAATTGACAGCGCCAATGGCAGAGGAACTCACAGACAATGGCTTTGTCAGCCTTCACACTGCCGAAGATGTCGAAAAAACGCTCGACAATACTGAGGGGTCTGTCTTTGTCGTCGTCAACTCTGTTTGCGGTTGTGCGGCACGTAATGCCCGTCCTGCTGCCGTTTATGCGACACGCGAAGGTAAGTTGCCAACAAAAATGGTCACTGTTTTTGCGGGTGTTGACGGTGAAGCAGTTGCGAAAGCACGCGACTACTTTTTGCCTTATCCACCGTCATCGCCTTCGATGGCTTTGTTCAAAGATGGCAAATTGGTTCATTTCATCGAGCGTCACCACATTGAAGGTCGCCCAGCAGAAGCGATTGCACAGACTCTCAAAAAAGCATTTGAGACTTATTGCTAATGTCTAAAATATTGAAAAACGAAGGGCAAACGGTGAAATACATCGTTTGCCCTTCGTTTTTTCATACTGAGGGGTGTTGTTTTTTTCCTAATTAACGTGATACTTCCGTGAAATCCATCATCTAATTTTGTGTTATATAAAACATGATTTTTCTTTAATGACGGTTTCGTTATGTTAGGAATAATTACAACATCAATGATATGAAAAAATATATGCTACTACCCTTTTTCGCTGCTTTAAGCCTCTCTATAGCTACGGCGCAAGTACCTAAATATGTGCTTTTTGAGCATTTCACCAATACCCGTTGTGGCATTTGTGGCGGGACAAATCCGACATTTTATCAGAATATTAATATAAATGCCAACGCAAAGCTGCACCATATATCTATTCATTCAAGTGTTCCTTATAGTGCTTGTGTTTTTTATCAAGCCAATACAGTTCCGCAAGATGCCAGAGCTACTTTTTATGGCTTGTCCGGAACGCCGCGTGTATCTATAAACGGTGGCACAACGGTCAATGCAAACGGTATTGATGCTTCTACGGTTGACAATGCTTATTGTGCGACGTGTAGCCCTGTTCAAGTCAAAGTGACGGAAACCGATAATGGGAGTAATCGGTCAGCTAATATTCAAGTGAAGTCTATTGGTGCACCGCCTTTGGGTAATTATCGGCTGTTGGTTGCTGTTGTTGAAAAAACAATCAATTATAATGCGCCGAATGGTGAAAACGTTCACCACAATGTTTTTCGTCAATTTTTGACTGCTACCGGCGGTGATGCTCTTTTCCTCGCAGCGCAAGGTGGCGAAACGGTGGTTAATTATAATGGATCTTGGGCGGCAAACCAAATTTATGTGCTCGCTTGGCTTTACAACGAAACAACAAAAGCGGTTTTAAATTCAGGAACAAAATTCGATTCCCAAATTATTCCAATTGAATTAGACGTATGGAAAGGGTCTGTTGTGTCTGAAAAAAATTATTTGGAATGGACAACATTGACAGAAAGGAATACAGCGTTTTTTGACATTGAACGTTCGGCAGACGGCGGTTTATTTGCTGCAATCGGTCGTGTAAAAGCGGCGGGCAATGCCTCATCACCTTTGAAATATGCTTTTTATGATGAAAAACCATTACCCAATGCCAGTTATTATCGCTTGAAAACTGTGGATTTGGACGGTTCGGTGAATGTTTCTAAGACCATAACATTACTTCGAAAAACTAAAACAGTTGAAGATTTAAAGGTCTTTCCATCAATTACAACGCAAACGCTTCATGTCAGTTATGTATCGAGCAACAATACAACGATAAGCGACTGGCGAATTTTAGACGGCTTTGGAAAAGTTCTCCAACAGTTTTCAAGACCCCTTAAAAGCCCTAATAGCGACGGCGTTTCAACAGAGGTTTTTGATGTGTCTGGACTACCTACGGGTCTGTATTTTGTTCAACTCATTCAAAATAATGAGACAACAATGGGGCGTTTCCTTAAAACAAATAAGTAGAGACCATAGAACCTCTCAAACGAATTTTCACTCTTTCATTTTTCTCATTGATCATACTTAATGACTTGAAAATCAAATGGCTGCATGGTTAAAGAAACCATGCAGCCATTTGATTTTCAAGTCTTATTATCTTTAAGAAACTGTTTTAAAACTAAAAACATACAATTACTCACTGTTTTTTGCTTCGCAAAAAAAGCGTGCAGAGAGAAAATCTTTTAGAGTACGCTTTTCGAGCAAAGCGAGAAACAGTGAGAAGTAGGTTTTAAAACAGTTTCTAAGGCTTTTTTGTGTCTCCCATTCTAACGGTCGGATATTTAATACCCAATTGCTCCAAATAGGATTTATACTTAGTTGGGTCGTAATAATACTTTTTCATTTCAGGACGAAATTTAGCCATCACATCGGTATTTATCGTTATCGCAGGCTTATCTGTTGGCGAAATCAACGGCTCATATTTAATTTCTTTAGTTTGTTCTGTTTTATAATATTCCCAAGCATTTGCGATGATTTTAGGGTCATTGAGCATGTCTAAAAGCGTCAAAGCCTCAACTTTTGCACCCGCCGTAACACCTTTATGGGCAATCGGTGTTGCCATTGAAACGGCATTCGCCCAATGATGTCCCGGCAAGTTTGGAATATTGGACGGATAGCCCAAAACAATGGTCGGCAATGACCATGAAATATCTGCAATATCATCAGACCCGCCGCCCATTGAGCTACGCACTTCCAAAGAAGAGTCAATTTTTGTCGAAAGTCCTTCTTGAACCGGCGATTCCAATTCTTTTTGTAGCGCTTTTGCTAGGGTTTGGTCGGCATCTGACCACGTAGGCATACCGACGCGCTTGATATTTTCATACGCTGTTTCAGCAATCGGCTTGCTAAAATGACCGGGCCATGCACATCCGACGACTTCCCAAGAGACTTTCGTATCCGACATCATCGCCGCGCCTTGTGCGATGCGTTTCCCCGCTTCAAACAGTTCTTTGATGCGCGGATAAGTTCTTTCTCTAAAAAAATACCATACGGAGGCTTTTGACGGCACCACATTCGGTTGGTCGCCGCCATTAACGATGACATAATGCGAGCGTTGTGTGGGCATCAAATGTTCTCGTTTGTAGTTCCAACCCACGTTCATCAACTCAACACCATCGAGTGCCGATTTGCCACGCCAGGGATTCATAGCAGCATGAGCCGCTTCGCCTTCAAAATGGAATTTGACGCTAATCAAACCATTGCCGCCATTGTCGCCATATTTTACCGCTAATTGATTGTTGACATGCGTAAAAATACATGCATCAACATTTTTGAAATAACCATCGCGGACGTAATAGGCTTTCGCGCCCACAAGTTCTTCGGCGATGCCGGGCCAAACCATCAATGTACCAGGTATTTTTTCGCGCTCCATAATTTTTTTCATCACCAAAATGGCGGTGATATTCAACGCTTGACCAGAGTTATGCCCTTCGCCATGCCCAGGTGCGCCCTCAATGAGTGGGTCATGGTAGGCAACGCCTGGTTTTTGCGAGGCTTTGGGAATACAATCCACATCCGAACCGATGGCAATCACAGGTTTACCGTTCCCCCAACGAGCAATCCAAGCAGTGGGAATACCTGCAACATTTTTTTCAATCGTAAACCCTTCTTTTTCAAGAATGCCCGTCAAATATTTAGATGTTTCCCATTCTTGAAAACCGAGTTCAGCGAAGCTGAAAATCATGTCATTCATTTGAGCCGTTTGGTCATGCCGTTTTTC
>JAYTUR010000405.1:0-7183 GCA_043744475.1 Saprospiraceae bacterium
TTCTTTTTCCAAAATAAGAACGGCGAGGTTTATCACCTCGCCGTTCTTATTAGACTATTTAAAAACATCAATATCACTGACGTTGATATTTATATTGTAAGGCATGATCGCCATCCGTTTTTTCTAAAATGAGCGACGTTTTACCAATAGCAGCAATCGGTTGACGGGGCGCAACTTGCGCACAATTTGTTGTTATCGTCACGTAACCGCTACCTAAAACATAATTGCCTTTACAAGCCGCATCGTTGTTCGCTTCTTGTTGAAAAGCACCATCAGCTTTGAAAGTCAATTTTTCAACCTCGTTTGTTTGTGCCCATGCGTAGTTATTACTATTACTGCTGCCTTCACCGCATCCCAACGGATTAGCATTAATAGGCGTTCCTTTCTCGGTCAACTGCCACGACCCAACAATCAAAGTTGCATAATCAACGGTTGTATTAGTCGTCGTTATTGTAGGAACAACAGCAGAACTGTTGTCTGTTTTTGAGCACCCAATAGTGACTAAAACTAATACCGTTAAGAGTAATATTATTTTTTTCATGATTGATTTCTTAAAAATTGAAAAATATTATTTTACAAACAGACAAATATAACAACTATTCTTTTAAAGTGTTTAGAAATATCAAAATTTTTCGTTGAATCTTTTAGAATTTTTCATCAATAACTCAACCGCCGTTTACCACCCGCCATCAATTGCTCCACCATTTTCAAAACAGCTTTGGGTGGGTACTGTCGCCAATTAAAATCATTATAATCCTGTCCAAAATGCACATAACTATCGAGTCGTGTCCCCTGCAATTCATCTGCAACATGGTCAAAAGTATTGAGCATCACAATCCAACCACCATTGAAAGCATCTTGACATTCTTCCGCCCATTCCTCGTAATAATCGTCGCCATCGCCATGAAAATTTAAGACATTATCCATCAACAAAATATACTTTGAAATGCCCGCGTCGAGCATCGCCTCAATCACATTTCGCTTCAAAAACTTTATATCATTTTCCACCGCATCGTTCCATTCCCCTATCAATTCTATGATAACATAATTGTTTTCATAATCAGCTATCAAGACCTTCAAGTAGAGCGTATTTGATTCAAAATCATCCCATAATGGATGCAACAAATAATTATATACTTGTTTCCATTCGGTATAAGATGCGCCATAAAAAGGCGATAAATTGTCGTCCTCAACGGCATATTCTTCACGCCAACGATAAAAAGGTTCTATATTATGCATGTTAATTTACTTTGTGGCAAATGTCTTATTTTTGAGCCATTTTCAAAATTGTTTTAAAAACTACACCATAAAAATGCTTAAAATAGTCGTTACGGGTCCTGAATCTGTTGGAAAATCTACACTTGCCGTTGCACTTTCAAAACACTTCAATACACCTCTTGTTCAAGAATATGCTCGAGAATATTTAGAAAAAAAATACGCCAATACTGAGGGGGGGATTCCGACCTACGATACCTTTGATTTATTCAAAATGCTAATCGGTCAAATACAAAATGAAGAAGAAAGCCGTGAAGAATTAATCTTGAAAAACAAAAACGGCATATTGATATGTGATACAGACAGCCTCACTTACAAAATTTGGTCAGAAGAAGTCTTTAAAATAATTGAAATGAAAACGCAGCAACTCATTGATAATCAACTCATTAATTCAAAAAAAGACGACAAAATAATTTACTTTCTTTGCTCACCCGAAGGCATCCTTTGGCAGCCTGACCCGCTTCGTGAAAACCCCAATGACCGCGACCGATTGTTTGAAATTTACAAAAAAGAACTGATGACCTATCAAAAAACCTATTTTATACTGAGGGGGTCTAAAAATGAACGTTTGACCACAGTCATAGACATACTCAAGTCATTTATCAATTGAAAGTTATGTCTAATTTTTCTCTGCTAACCAAACCATTTTATCGCCATTCACAACTGTACAAATCAAGAATAAATCCCCTCCTTCTTTGACATTCAAAGCCGTCCGAATCTGTTGTGTTGAAAAAGGAAAATTGCGCTGAACCACATTTAAAGCATTGATATTCAAAGACTTTAATTGTACTTTTATTTTTTTAGGATTGTAAATCCAAGTTTCTATAACCTTAAATGTACGGGCAGGTATTGTTTCAATGCCCCTAGTTTTTGTTAGAAAAAAACCATTACTTGCCGTCAAAAAGGATTCATTATTTTTTAAGAAAACGTCATAAAATGAGGGTAACATACGTGCTTTGTAGAACGCTACATCAGGTTCAATGATGAAAACGACCCCCTCAGTATTTACGACATTTTCAAACGTTTTTTCCGTTTTTTCAATCGTTAAGAACTGGTTCTCTTGTTTGATTTTTGCAATAATTTTAGGCGTTTGTATTGAAGCACGATTTGGGAAATTTTGAAAATTTCCCAAATCTGTATGAAAATCCAAAATCACTTCTTTACACTCATTATCTATACTCAAAACGCTGACAGAATGAACATCAGGAAACTGCCTAATTGCCGCATCAACATCATACATGGGTGACATTTTGACTAAAATTTGTTTACTAATTGCCTTCAATTTAGGCAATAATGCGATGATATTAGGCGAACAATCTTCGGGCAAAAAAACTTTTTTACCAATGTCATCACGTCGAGCAGGGTCTATAAAAACAAGGTCAAAAGGTTCATTTTTGTAGGAATTAATGTAATTTTCAGCAGTATTTGTTAGAATTTCAACATTATTGACATTTAATAAACTCAAATTATAACGCACAACTTCTGCCAACACTTCATTTTGTTCAATAGCAATAACTTCATCAAAATGTTTAGAAAAGTGGAGTGTATCAATGCCCAAACCACAGGTCAAATCCAAACATCTTTTACCCGTTGCCTCCTTTGCCGAAGCTGCCAATTCACTACTACATTGCTCATAAGCCAGAGGCTGCACAATCGCTTGAATGGCATACAAAGTCGGTAGTTTCAAACGACTGCGTTGCCAATATTTTAGCTGTGTTGCGAGTGTCGAATTCCGATTTTTGAGCGCAAATACTGAGGGGTCTGTTTCTGCATTGTCAAAAATCAGTTGCCGTGCTTCGGGCGTTTTGAGATAGGTAAATTCTTTAAGCGTCATGCTTTTTTTGTCACAAAGGTAATTCGCTTGACCAATTCTAAAATTTTGAATTTCTAAAAAACCTTGCAATTCCAAAATCCTTTTCTACCTTTGCGCCGTTGGGGTGCTTTTTTGCAAAAAAAGGCTGAGATTATACCCGTTGAACGTAGGCAAGTAATGTTGCCGACGGAAAAGTTGATGTTTATTTCTCTTTTGTTTTTATGCCTTTTTATAAAAACTGATAAAAATTATCAACTCAACGAGGTTTTAAAAATCGCCGACCGCCCCCAGCAGTCGGCATTTTTTTTAACCAAATTTTCGTTTTTAAAATGTTTAAATTAAACAAAAAAACGCAAGGTAAAAGCCTTGCACAGTCGCGCACGTCTGCGCTTTTCGCACTACTTCTCTCCTACTCTTTTGCGTTTGCACAAACGTCAGACTCATTAAAACAGCTTGATTTACAACAAGTTACGATTACGGCAACGATGGCAGACAATAAAACGCCGATGAGTTTTACGAACATCAAACGCGACCAAATTCGTCAAAATGATTTTGGTCAAGACATGCCGTTTTTACTAAAAAGTACCCCTTCAGCAGTCGAGACTTCTGACGCAGGTGCAGGCGTTGGTTACACAGGTTTGCGCATACGTGGCAGCGATGCGACGCGCACAAATGTGACGATTGATGGCGTGCCACTCAACGATGCTGAAAGCCAAGGCGTGTATTGGGTTGATTTACCTGACCTTTCTGCCTCGACTTCGATGATTCAAATTCAACGCGGCGTAGGTACTTCTACGAATGGTGCCGGTGCTTTTGGCGCAACGATAAATGTTGTGACAAATCCATTGCATAGCTCAAAATTCATCAGCTATTCAGGGGCAGGCGGCTCTTTTGGCACTTTGAAAAACAGCATTTCTTTCGGTACAGGCTTGATGCGTAATGGTTTATCAGTTGATGGGCGTTTGTCGCGCATTGTAAGCGATGGCTATGTTGACCGCGCTTCTTCGAAATTGGGTTCAGCGTATTTGTCTGCCAATTATATCAACAAAAATACGTCTATTCGCTTGAAAATTATGTCGGGCAATGAACGGACGTATCAATCATGGTATGGTATTGCAGAATCATATATGAACGACCCGAAATTGCGTACTTACAATCCAGCAGGCACTGACAGAGCGTCTTCACCTTACGAAAATCAAGTAGATGATTATGGTCAAACACACGTTCATTTGACGTTAAACCATTCATTTTCAAGATTTTGGAAAGTCAATGCGTCTTTGCATTACACAAAAGGTAAAGGTTTTTATGAAGAATATAAATCCGGTCAAAAGCTCAAAAATTATATCGCAGGACGCAAAGACACGACAGATTTGGTGCGTCGTCTATGGCTCGATAATGATTTTTACGGTGCCATTTGGTCAGCGACTTTTGAAAAAAATGGTTGGCAATCCGTAACAGGCGGCGGCTTGAATCGCTACGATGGACACCATTATGGGCAGATAATTTGGGCAGCCAAAGATGCCAATTTCGCTAAAACACCTGCCGAGTTTTACCGCAGTCTTTCTGCTAAAACGGATTTTAATATTTTTGAAAAAGTCAATTATGCCGTTAATGACATTTTTTCGCTTTTCCTCGACTTGCAATATCGCCATGTTGGTTACAATACTGAGGGGGTAGATAGAAAACAACGCAATATTGGACGTGACTTAAAGTGGGATTTTTTCAATCCAAAATTAGGTTTTGTTGTTGAAAACAAGACCGGTACACGTTTATATGCGAGTGTGGCACAAGCACATCGCGAACCGAACCGAAATGACTTGATTGACCCTGAAAAAACGTATTTACCAAAAGCCGAATCAATGATTGATGCCGAATTGGGTGTGCAACACCATTGGCAAAAAGCAAGCATCAGCGGCAATTTGTTTTTGATGCAGTATGATAATCAATTGGTTGTAACAGGCAATATCAACGATGTGGGCGAACAAATTCGCGTGAATGTGCCTAAAAGTTATCGTCGCGGCATCGAATTAGAAGGCGTTTGGGCATTGTCGGATTGGTTAACGTTTAATGGTAACACCAGTTTTTCAGAAAATAAAATTAAAGATTTTATGGAATATGTTGACAATTGGGACACAGGTGGACAAATCACCGTTAATCACGGCAAAACAGATTTGGCTTTTTCACCGAATGTTATAGCCAATTCATCTTTCATTTTTACACTCCTGAAAAAAGGAAAAAATGAGTTGAGCTTTACCCCCTCAGTAAAATACGTCAGTCAACAATTTATTGACAACAGTTCAAATACAAATACAGCTTTACCGGCATTTAGTTATACAAACTGTCAATTACTTTATAGAACAAGTTTCAAAAGCGTAAAAAACTTAACGTTTAAATTGCTCGTTAACAATATCTTCGATAAAAAATACGCAAATAATGCCTGGACTTATCGTTTTAGCTCACCAAGCTACGACCCACGCCCAGACGACCCTTATGCAAGAGCAGAAGGCAATAATGTTTACAATCTAACAGGTTATTTTCCACAGGCAGGAAGACATTGGTTATTAGGTTTATCAGCCGATTTTTAGTTAAAAAGGGTCAACTTTCCGAAAGTTTAAAACTTTCGGAAAGTTAAACCACATAATAATTTTTAAAAAAAAATAGAGAAACCTAACACAAGCGGTTTGAATTTTGTCTTAACTTCGCAAAAAGTTTACATAAACTACTGTTTTTGTAAATATTGGAAAATTTATTTTTCAGAATTATTTTTATTTCTTAACAAAAAAAAAATCTATTGGCTAAGTCATACAGACCCTACGTTCCGCGTAAAGAACCTGAAGCAGAACATCGTATTAACAAACTCATCCGCGTACCAGAAATTCGTCTCGTTGGCGACTCACTCGAAGCATTAAGTGAATTCATTGGAGAAACTATTGAAGTAGGCGTTTACAAAACATTAAAAGTCCTTGAATGGGCAGAAAAAGCGGGGCTCGACCTTGTCGAAATCACGCCAAATGCTGCACCACCTGTTTGTCGCGTCGTTGATTACAGTAAGTTTTTGTATCAAAAAAAGAAGCGCGAAAAAGAAATTAAAGCCAATACGACTAAAACAGTCATCAAAGAAATTCGTTTCACTCCTGAAACGGGCGACCATGACATTGACTTCAAAGTGCGTCATGCAATTGAATTCTTGAAAGAAGGCTCAAAAGTTCGTGCTTATGTGCAGTTTAAAGGACGTGGTATCACGTTCACGGCGCGTGGCGAATTACTCCTTCTGCGTTTCATTCAAGCATTGGACGATTACGGCACACCCGAAGGCTTACCTAAAATGGAAGGCAAGCGGATGTTTGTGTTTATTGCACCTAAGAAAAAAGCAAAATAATCATTGGGCATTAATTCAATGACAAACAACTATAAAGCGGAAGCATTTTTTTGTAAAAAAGTGCTTCCGCCTTTTTTTATTCCGTCAATAATATTACTTTTGCACCTCAATTTTTAAAAGCATTGAATCATGCCAAAAATTAAATCAAATTCGAGCGCGAAAAAGCGTTTTAAGGTGACAGGTTCAGGTAAAATTAAGCGCGCAGGCGCATACCACCGTCACTTAATGCGTAAGAAATCCGCTAAAGCAAGGAGTCGTACAGAAGGTACGACGCTTGTGAGTGTTGTTGACACACCGAGAATCAAAACCCTTTTGGGCTTCGGTAGCAACCACTAACTTATGATGAAGGCTAAATGATAAAAATGAATTTCAAGTTATTGATTTACAATACTTTACAGTTCAATTATTGTCATTTAATTTTATCAGCAAAAAACCTATTTTTTAACGAGAAAACAGAACAAAAGTGTTTTTAATAAGTAAAAACCTCTGTTTTGTACTAAAAATTCTAAAAATATGCCTCGTTCAGTGAACTCGGTTGCGGCTCGTCAGAGACGCAAAAAAGTATTGAAGGCAGCTCGTGGTTACTTCGGCGCACGCTCGAAAGTTTTCACGGTTGCCAAAAACGCAGTTGACAAAGCTAATGGTTATGCTTATGTCGGTCGTAAATTGAAAAAACGTGCTTACCGCAGATTGTGGATTGCGCGTATCAACGCAGC
>JAYTUR010000406.1:0-7182 GCA_043744475.1 Saprospiraceae bacterium
TTTTTATGTCACAGGAAAAGCGGTGACAGAAGACAATGATGTGTTTGTCGGTCGCCGCGACATCATAGATAAAATCCAAACCGAAGTGTTGCGCGAAGGCAGTGCAACGACAATCTTGTTTATTGGCAATCGGCGGACGGGCAAGACTTCGACTTTGTTTAATTTACAACCCTATGTTCAGTCATCGCTCAAAACCATTTTTTGTGATTTACAGAATCCAGAATTTAATTATGACATTGAGACATTTTGCGAAAGCCTAAGCGTATTAATCCAAAAGAAATTGCAGATACCAACCAGTGAAAAGGTTGATAATCTGAACAAACTCACAAAATACTTGAATGTGGTTGATACTAAATTAGCAGCCCAACAAAACCATTTGCTGATTTGTCTCGATGAATATGAACGTTTAACGCCACATCTGAAAGACGGCAAATTTGCGGGTTGGGCAGATGCTTTGCGGCATTGGATACAACATTTGCAAAACGTCGTTTTCCTATTGGCAGGCAGTCACGAACCCAATGAACTGACGGGGATAGATTGGACAGATTATCTCATCAATGTCCGCAATGTGCATATCAGTTATTTAGATGCCGATGCCGCCTTAAAATTGGTAACAGAACCTGTTCCAGAATTTGATTTGACATGGCAAGCTGCGGATTTACCGCATACACTTATCAAACGTTTGGGTTGTCAACCTTTTTTGATTCAATGTACGATGTTTCAATTGGTTGAACAACTCAATAAACAATCAACAAAAGTCGCCACGACTGCCGATGTTGAAGTCGCATTGCATAAAGTCTTGTATGAAGATGCCAGCAATCACTTTACCCATTTTTGGGATACAGAAATGACCGAAGAGATGCGAACTGTCCTAAAAAGCGTTACCCTTACGCCTTTATCACCACAAGGCACAGTCAAAACAATAGACTATTTGATTCGGAAAGAGATTTTAGCGCGGACTACTGAGGGGTTGGTTTTTTGTGTACCGATATTGAGAGAATGGATTTTGGCGCATGAAGGGTTGACTGTTTGAGTCGGTAATCCAAAACGTTTAGGAAACTTTTTAAAGTTTCCTAAACGTCAGCTCTAAAATAAACCTATTGCCCAACAAAAGCCCAATGCACCTTACCTTTCACTTGTTTCAAACAGACTTCACCGTCTTTCTTGACGCATATCATATCGAAGAGTGTTAAGCCTGTTTTTTGTTTTTCGAAGGCGAAGTAATCGGTCTTTTCATTGTTTGAGATGAGTTCGATTTGATTCGGCGGGTTCGTTTCGCCGTTGTAATCAAAAAGGATATTGTAATGCGTGTAAGGCTCTAAACCTGTAATCGAGCCGTCGTCGTTAAATTGGACAGTGGTTTGGTTGAGCATATAATGTCCACCGACAAGGGTATTAGCCAAAATAACTTCACTCTTTTTGCCGACACCGACCTTTTTGAGGGTGGCTTTACCGACTTTTATGGTGCGGTCATCAATGACTTCGATGTCGTCGCGTTTTTCATTGCTCCCCTCAGTATCGTAAAGGGAATAGAACTTATCGTCCAATTTATGCAAGACACAACTCATGCCTTCATGAAAATTAAAACCCATCTGGACGCTTGATGAATCTATGTCCAAAGTCGTCACTTCTGATGTGTTGTCAAATTGCATCTTGCCCAAGGTGATACCTTTGTTCATGGCTTCGAGATATTTCGCATTGACCCACGCACCGCGTAAAGTGGCAAAAGTATCTATTGCTGTGTCGCTTTTAGACGTAGATGTGGCAGCGGTGTTGCTTGTATTTTGATTATTACAAGCCACAAAGAAAAGCATCGTTAAAGCGCAGAAAAGAAAATTGTGGATTTTCATAGATGTAAAGGTTAAAGAATGATTGAATAGCGTTACCCCTAAATTTTGCTCAATCAAAGGTAATGAAATAGAGAAATGTCGTAGGTTTTTATTTTTGTAAACACCAAAAAAGATATGATTTGCATCTCAAAAAGAAAAGGATAAAAGTATGAAACAGAAAAAAAACATCGAAAACATCGCACTCTCCTTCGTTTGTCCTCAAAATTGGGACGAGATGACGATTTGTGGCAATGGACGCTTTTGTGGCGTTTGCCAAAAAACGGTTTATGATTTTACGGATAAATCACAAGCAGAATTTTACGACGTTGTGCAAAAACACGATGGACAAGTTTGTGGACGGTTTCGCAAAGCACAAATGACCCCCTCAGTAAATTTGGCAAAAGTCGCAGTTTTGGTGGCTTTGAGTTTTGGAACAACATATATAAATGCTCAAAAAGTGGACTCAGGTGTCATAAATCAACCTGTTAAATCTGTAAAAAAAGAGGAATTTATAGGATTGATTGTTGAAACACAGCCGGGGTTTATAGGTGGAACTAAAGCTATGTTTGAGTTTATAAATAAGAACATCGTATATCCGAAAAACCAAGGTACTTACAGGGGTATCGTTTTCATTGGATTTGAGGTTGATAGCAATGGCGACTTGTCAAACATCCAAGTCAAAAGAGGGATTCATCCTCAATATGATGCAGAAGCGGTTCGCGTCGTCAAGTTGATGTCAAAAGGTTATTGGAAAGGGGCAATACAAAGCGGCAAGCCTGTAAAAGTGGCTTATACCATTCCAATTAAATTTTCTTTGTAATAAAAAGATAACTATGTAAACCCCTCATTTCTTCCAATCTTTGCGCCTATAAAAATACATTCATTAAATAAGGTGTAACCATTCCAAAAGTTTTAAACTTTTGGAATGGTGTGGTAATTAAATAAAATAAGATGCAAAGCAAAACCCGTCTCTCCGTCAACATCAATAAAATAGCCGTATTGCGCAATTCACGCGGCGGCAACTTGCCCGATTTGATTCAAATGGCAAAAGATTGTGAAGCCTTTGGTGCTGAAGGTATCACGGTGCATCCGCGTCCTGATGAACGGCATATCCGTTTTGCAGATGTCTATGATTTAAAAAAGGTTGTGACCACCGAATTTAATATTGAAGGCAATCCAGACGAAAACTGGATGCACTTGGTGCTCGATAACCAACCTGCACAAGCAACGCTCGTACCCGACGACCCGACGCAATTAACCTCTGACCACGGTTGGGACACATGGAAAGATGCTGATTTTTTGAAAAAAACGCTGGAAATACTGAGGGGGGCAGATATTCGTACGTCGCTCTTTGTGGACGCTGATGTGCGGATGGTGGAAGGTGCGGCAGAAGTGGGTGCGGATAGAATTGAGTTTTATACGGGTATGTATGCAAAGGACTTTTCAAAGAACAAAGAACAAGCCATTGCCGCCCACGTCAAAGCCGCTAAACGAGCGGTTGAATTGGGTTTAGGTATTAATGCGGGACATGATTTGAATTTGGAAAACTTGAAATATTATAAACAACATGTCATCGGTTTGGAAGAAGTATCAATCGGTCATGCCTTGATTTCTGATGCTTTGTATTATGGTTTGCACAATACCATACAGATGTATTTGCGGCAGTTGAAAGCCGTTTAAGTATTGAAAGACGACGAAGTTTTACACTTTGTCGTCTTTTTAATATTGAAATAAAAATATTTATAAAAAAAATGTAATTAAATCTTGACTTATCTACATAAAAGGATTAATTTTGTTTTTATAGCAATTAAGCAATACAATATTTTGACTAAATGAATATAAATTACATTAGTACTGTAGAACCGAATACTAAACAATACATTTAGAACCATTGAAAGTAATCAACTCATAGTAAAACCATAGAAGACTCGAAAGACTGCCAGCATCTATTGACTCAAACGCATTTCTTCTTCATCGCTTTTCTACTAAATATTTTATCGCTAACAGGATAATATCGAGATGACTATTATCATGGTTTCTTTTTATGTGCCTTTTGACGGGCATATAAAGGCGCAAGCTATTCATTTTACCCAGATGATAAACCCTTAAGATGATGATTTACGAGGCATTAAATAGACTCTTAATAGAACTTCGGGCATATCTGATGGCTGTGACACCGTCTTTAGGTATCACGGAGAGTAATATTGTGCTCAATAATGTTGCACTTATTGAATCTTCAGATTCAGCCAATGACATTCATAATCACCATGTTATCATCTCACTTGTCAATATTGAAGAAGAAAGTAGTTTAAAAAATGGATTGCATTATCGGAGAACACCTATTGGGGGCATTGAATACGAAAATCCACCTGTTTATCTGAATTTGTATCTGCTTATTACAGCGAACTTTCCAAACAATTACCAAAACTCGCTTAGGTTTTTAGGCTTAATCATTCAGTTTTTTCAAGGACAAAACAGTTTCACAATCGCTTCAGATGAAGGTGAGTTGCAGATAACACTTGACCTTTATACGATGACGTTTGAGCAAATTAACCATTTATGGGGTTCGTTAGGTGGTAAACAAATACCGTTTGTGATGTATAAAACGCGGCTTGTGCGGATTACAGATAGGCGGCTACAAGGCACAGGCAGCCCAATTATTGAAATTGTATCGGAATCATATCCTAACTTATAACAGAACAATTATGTCTTTCAAAATATCATTCAAACGCTTAGCTGAAATACGTATGCTACATAGTTTTTATCTCGAAAACGATGCAGCAACGCTTTTTTATGCTTTGTCAGAGGAGCATAAAGCGCAACGGTTGATAAAAAGCGGCTATGACATAAGGAAAGATATAGACATACAACCTACTGAGGGGAGTGCGCGATTTTTGAAAAATCATAAAATTGCTTTTTTACCAACACCTATGGGTTTTATGCTTGCTATTGAAGCAGATGAAGTAGCAGGGAAGATAAAACCCCGATTGAGTTTTCCAACAGAGTGGCGGCTTGCTTTCAATATCACTATCAAAAATACCGATTGGGTCACTTTTACAAATACCAAAATAAAAACACCTGATTCGCCTTTTCGATTGTATTGGACTAATAATCAAGATGTTATAGGCAAAGTGCTACCTTCTTTGGCCGTGCCATTAGCCGCTTTGGATACTTCAAAAAAATATGAAATGGGGGAGTGGACGACGCAAAATAATACGCCTCGTCGTGCGCAAGATAATAATGGGCATTGGCTGTCAAATGAAACGTATCATCAATACGCAACAGAGGCAGACCGTCGGGCATTGGCGCGACAATGTCGGTTTGCACCTTCAATGCCGACAGCAAATAAGGCGACGGTTGTATTGAACAAAATGAATGACACGAGCAATCCACCCCTTGAAGCCCAATGGATTGTTGAGAGTGGTTCAGATGCCCCCCTCAGTAAAATTGCACTTGATTTGACTATAAATCCTTTGGATAAAAAACCTATTCCGACGGGTTTGTATCAACTTAAAATCCTTTGTCAAGATAAAGATGGTATAGAAAAGACCGTCGTTCATAAAAACATTGCTTTGTTGGACGGCATAAAACCGACTTGTTTTGGTGTTGTGGAACTGGTTCAAAGAGCTAATCTACCCATCGCTCAAAGTCTGTTGGATACTGATGGGAGCGTTTTTGAAGGTGGTAGAACTTTTGAGATTCGGCTACAAAACCGCATAACGTACTGGCAATATAAAGAACGTAAAGGTGCTGTCTTGGGCGGTATTGATAATACACACTCTGATATTTTAGACGATGAATTGGTGACGAGAGAACCACGCGCCTTGACACAGTCACAAATGCCAATTGACTTTGCGGACGACATCAAATTGCCGAGTCCAAGCCGATTGACAATCAGAGAAAAAGACAATCGCTTTTTAACAGAAGTATTGTATTAGTTGATAATGGATAATGGATAGTTGATAATGTATAATGTAAAATTCTGAAATAACTTATTGACTTTAAATTAATTATCCATTATTAACTATTCATTATTCATTATAAAAATAATTATTAATTCACTCTTTTAATCATCCAAAAAACAAATTGCAATGGCAGATTATAGAACGCCGGGTGTTTATATTGAGGAGATACCTAAATTTCCTCCCTCAGTAGCCCAAGTCGAAACGGCTATTCCAGCTTTTATAGGTTTTACAGAAAAAGCTGTTCAAGATGGCGAAGATCGTACGCTCAGACCGACACGCATTACATCACTGTTGGAATACCACGAGTATTTCGGAGGACCAGAGAAGGAGGAGCATATTCGCGTCAATGTCGCAATAGAAATGTCAGGAGACAAACTGATTAAAGAAGTTTGGACTGCTGATTTCAATGGACCTCAATCGCGTCACTTGATGTATTACAGTTTGCAAATTTACTTTGATAATGGGGGCGGACCTTGTTATATCGTTTCTTGTGGATCATACGGTACTTTAGGCGAAGAAATCGTATTGGGTACAACAACTGCAAGAGATGTGGCTGGCGAAGAACGAGGGCTTTTGACTGGTCTGCATACATTGCAAGAAGAGGATGAGCCAACCCTTATTGTTTTTCCTGAAAGTCAAGGTATGAGTCCAGACAATCATTATACTGTATTAGGGGCGGCATTGAATCAATGCGTTCTGCTAAAAGACCGCTTCGTGATTATGGATTTACATGCCCCAGCGATAAATATGTCACCAGGGCAAAAAGATGCTTTAGTTAAAGGTTTCCGTGACAAAGTGGGCAGCACAACGGAAGACTCAAAATATGGTGCAGCTTATTTCCCGAATGTCTTAAGCGTTTTCAACTATGACTATGTGCCAAATAGTGTTCAAATAGTGAAAACGACGGTTAACAATGGTAATGCTGCTGCGCCTGCAACTCAAAGCTATAACGATGCAAACAACGCTGATAGATCAAAAGCAAGGGCAGCGATTGATGGTTTGTCTATCAATTTGCCACCCAGTCCTTCAGTCGCGGGCGTTTATGCACGTGTGGATTCTAATCGTGGAGTTTGGAAAGCACCTGCCAATGAAAACATTTCTTCGATTAGTGGATTGAGTTTCAAAATCACTGACGAAATGCAAGACCGCCTCAATATTGACGACAATGCAGGCAAAAGTATCAATTGCATCCGATTTTTCACAGGCAAAGGCAATAGAATATGGGGTGCAAGAACGTTGGCAGGCAATGACAACGAGTGGCGTTATGTTCCAGTTCGGCGTTTTTTCAATATGGTTGAAGAATCCGTCAAAAAGGCAACTTATCCTTTTGTTTTTGAACCAAATGATGCCAATACATGGGTGCGTGTGCGTGCCATGATTGAAAATTT
>JAYTUR010000407.1:0-7181 GCA_043744475.1 Saprospiraceae bacterium
GGTACGCGGCGGTCATGTTGATACCCTTACGCATTGGTCCATTACATTTAAAAGTGGCAATGCGCTGAAATATACTTGGACACCTGCCAATGGATTGTCGTGTACTGACTGTGCCGCACCAACAGCGAAGCCTAACACAACCACTCAGTACATTGTCTCTATTGTGGATAGTTTGAACTGCAGACATAGCGACACGATGCGTATAACAGTCATTGACAGTTTACAAGCACCCGCTCTTGCAGTTGGCAATCTCACTTTTTCGTGGATTCAGTTTACTTGGGCAGCTATACCTGGCGCAACAGGGTACGAAGTCAGTATTGATAGTGGTCGGACGTGGATTCCACCCAATGGCAATTTGCTCCACACCGTCAATGGTTTGCGTGTACTCCAAACAGTTACATTGATGGTACGTGGAAAGGGGGCTGCTTGTGGTTCACGCATAGCTTGATTGAGCGAAACGACAATGGATTGTATTGCAACGGTTGGACGAGGTGCAAATAGACGGATTTTGGTGGATTCTATTCTCTGTGCTGGTGGCACAAGCCCGTTTGTCAATTTTGCATTTGCCAACGGCGTTCAACCTTTGACCTATAAAATTGATACTATAACACAGCTTCTCAACGCTGTTTTTATCAATAAAATCAAAGCAGGACGACACACCGCCGTTGTCATTGATGGCGAAGGCTGTACGGATACCCTCATTTTTTATCTCGGACAACCTCCACCGCTTGTCCTTCAAAAAACCATTGACTCCGTCAAATGTAGTAATTCAGCAACAGGTAAAATAACAGCTGTAGCTTCAGGTGGTACGACACCTTATATATATAGCCTCAATTTCAGTCCTTTTGGACGCAACCCAGGCGTTTTTGACAGCTTAGCGGCGGGTACATACACCATTGAAGTTGAAGACAGTAACCGTTGTCGTGTGCGCGATTCGGCTAAAGTCTTTCAACCTACCCCCCTCAGTATGAACCTCAGCAAACAAGATGTGCGCTGTTTTGGGAACACCAATGGCACGATTCGTGCCTTGGTATCGGGTGGCAGTGCGCCTTATACGTATCGGTGGAGCAACGGTAATACGACTGATGTGTTGACCAACCTCGCAGTTGGTACATACCGCATCACGTTAACCGACAAAAATGGGTGTCAAAAAATAGACTCTGCAACGGTGTCATCTCCTGCTAAAATAGCTATTACGACTTTACAAGACTCCGTCAAATGTTTTGGCGATGCTAATGGGCGCGCAAGAGCAAGGGTCACAGGTGGACTTTCTCCTTATAATTTCAATTGGAATAATACACAATTTGACAGCATTGCTTCGGGCTTACGTGTTGGTATTCAACGCATTACAGTCACAGATGGCATTGGTTGCTCCGATACAGCAAGCATCGTTGTACTACAACCCAATGCTGTTAAGTACGATTCACTCATAAGTATTCCTGCCACTTGCAGCAATCAAGCCACAGGTGGAGCCCGCGTTGTAGTTAGTGGTGGTACACAGCCTTATCGCTACACGTGGTTGCCCAATGGCGCAACAACCGCTTCGATTAGCAATTTGCAAGCGGCGACATATACAGTCACGGTAAGAGATTTTAACAACTGTGCAAAAACGGACTCCGTCATCGTCGGTTCAAGGCCCGCATTGGTGATTCAAGGATTTGATTTTTCACAACTCAAATGCAGCGGCGATGCCAATGGCTCCATTATGGTCAGAGTCTCTGGTGGTACAGGTGCTTACAGATATCGTTGGAGTACAACACCTGTTCAAAATGCAGATACCGCTAAAAACCTGCCAGCGGGTCGTTATTTTGTCACCGTCACTGACCAAAATAACTGTACGGTATCAAAAGATACAACGCTGACTGAACCGCCTGTTCTCAATGCCACCATTACTCAAGTTAAAAACATAAAATGTAAAGGTGATGCAAACGGTTCAGCTACCCCCTCAGTATTGGGCGGCACACCGTTCACAGGCAACTTCCGCTACATATATAAATGGAATGATCCACAACAACAAGACATTGTAACCGCAGTAAATCTACCTGTTGGCACCTACATCGTCAGCGTAACCGATGCCAACGGCTGTATGGATACTGCCAAGGTAACTATTACAGAACCCGCAACGGCTGTTCAAGTCTTCCCTGTCCAAACCAAATTGTCGTGTTACAACGGTAGCACAGGCGAGGCGCGCGTCAATGCCACCGGTGGCGGTGGTAATTACTCCTACAAATGGAGTAATTTGCAAAATACACAGAGTATTATAGGACTTTCAAGGCAATTTTATACCGTTACGGTCACCGATGTGAATGGTTGTCGTGCGATTGATTCCGTCGCCATTCAGAGCTATGACTCAATCGCAGCTAATATTGCAGTCATCCAACCACGTTGTAATAACACCGCAACAGGCAGTTTAGAACTCACTACCATCACGGGCGGTGCAGGTAATAACAATTTGAACAATTATTTTTATCGTTGGAATTCAAGTCCTGCACAAACAACCGCACAAGCGGCGGGGCTTTCAGGCGGTCGGACTTACGCCGTTTCGGTCACGGATACTGAGGGGTGTTCAAATATTTTTTCTCAATATTTGGGGCAACCGGGTCCTATTTCACTGTCGGCATTCTCCAAACCTGTCAGTTGTTTTGGCGGTTCAGATGGTCAAGCGCTGATTACGGCGATTGGGACAAACAACTCATTTACCTATCGTTGGAACGATGCGGCTAACCAAACAACTCAGCAAGCCACTCTTCTTAAAGCAGGTCGGTTTAGCGTAACTGTTACAGACTCAACGGGTTGTAAGCGCGACACAGTTATTGATGTATCGCAACCGTCACGTTTAAAAATTGATTCAAAAACAATTACAGACAATAAATGTGTCGGCGATACCTTAGGACGTGTTAGCCTCACTATTGCAGGCGGTATCCCACGCTACAATATTTTATGGTCAAATGGTGATACATCAAACACCATTAAGAGTATTCGTTCAGGCGTGTATATTGTCACTATTTCAGATGCCAATGCCTGTAAGCTGTTCGATACCATCATTGTCAAATCGCCTCCCGTTCTAGAAGCAGATGTCTTTACAACACCTGTAAAATGTTTTGGCGACCGCAATGGCAGCATCACTATTAATGCCTTCGGTGGCAGGCAGCCTTTTTATTATAGTTTAAACGGTAAAGATTTCAATGGTATCAGCCAAATCGTAGGCTTAAAAGCAGGCAATTTTGATGTTTATGTCAAAGATGCCAATAATTGTATTTGGTTTGATAATAAAACTGTTGCAACACCGTCCCGTTTTCTCGTTGAAGCTACGCCAGATGTCACCATTAATTTAGGAGATAAAACGCAGCTTTTTGCCAGTGCCACAAACAATCGAGGACAAGTGACCCTGACGTGGAAACAACCTTATGACAGCACATTGAGCTGTTTGAAATGCCCTAACCCCGTCGCGTTCCCGATGTCAACCATTCTTTATGTTGTGAATGGTGTTGACTCCGCAGGATGCCGCGCTGCGGATAGCGTCAAAGTAACCGTTGTGAAGCCACGAAGTGTTCTTGTCCCTACTGGTTTCACGCCTAATGAAGACCAAATCAACGATAAACTCATCGTTCATGGCAGAACAGGCACGATTATTAAAGTTTTCCGCATCTACGACCGTTGGGGTGAACTCGTGTACGAAGCGTCCAATTTTAAGATAAACGATGAAAATGCCGGTTGGGACGGCAAGTTTAGAGGTAAAGAAATGAATACAGGTAAATACGTATGGTACGTCGAAGTACGATATATTGACGGTGCAACAGAAATTTTCAAGGGGCATACAACACTTATTCGATGATTTAACAATAGCAAACATTCCGAAAGTTTGAAACTTTCGGAATGTTCTTTGGCTATCTACCCCCTCAGTATTTTGAATAAAATCTTCAATTTCCAATTTCGATAATACACAACTTAATGAATAAAAAGACCTACATCTCATTTTTAGTCGGCTTATTTATCATCGTTTCGACGTTGAACACTAAGGCGCAAGACCCCTTTTTTACACAATATTATGCCTCGCCCCTGCAGCTAAACCCTGCTATGATGGGCGTTTTTCAAGGACAATGGCGTATGAATGCCAATTATCGGCAACAATGGGGCGGTATTTTTTCTGATGTACCCATTCAAACCATTCATGGCTCATTTGATTATCGCATACGCGTCGTGGATGAAGACTATATCGCCTTTGGCATCAATGCCGTACAGGACGAGTCGGGTGCTTATTCAAAACTCAAATCCACACGCGGCAACTTAGGATTATCGTATATGAAACAACTGTCAGGCAATCGCTACCGTTCTGCTGACCAATATTTGGTCGCAGGTATTCAAGTCGGAACGGGGCAATTTCGCGCAGGACTCGACGGCTTGTGGTTCGACCGCCAATATGACAGCACATCTTTTAGTGTCAATACAAACTTAGCATCGGGCGAAGTGGGTGTACAATCCAATATGTACATGGATTATACTGCAGGTTTAATGTGGTATATGGTGTCTGATGATAACAAGAGTTTTTACGTCGGTGCCAGTGCCCACCATTTATCGAATCCAAACGTCTCATTTTTTGGGAACAAATCGGAATCTTTGCGCCGCCGCTTCAATGTCAATATGGGCGGCGAAATACCTTTAAATGACGAGTTGAGCATATTGCCTTCGATGATGGCAACCGTCCAAGGTCCTTCGATGATGACACAATTTGGCAGTAATTTTAGGTATTCCAATCATGATTGGGAAGAAGTCGCTATCCGCGTCGGTGGTGCTTATCGTTTAGCGAATAAATATACAGGCATAGTCGGCGATGCTTTTACCATAACGGGTATGTTGGAATTGAACGGTTGGGTATTGGGCGCGAGTTATGATATTCATACTTCAACAATACTGAAACCAACAAATGGGCGCGGTGCATGGGAATTATCCTTGATTTATGTTGCGCCAGAGCGTTTTCCAGTGAAAACGAGTTGTCCTAAGTTCTAAATTTCACCCCCTCAGTATAAACGACAAAAAAATAGGGAAAAAGCAACTCAAAGTGCTTTTTCCCTATTTTTTTTGCCATGTTGAATTATAACAAATCAGGATTCTTTTTCAATTCAGCTTTAATCTTTTCAACAAAGTTTAAAGGAACTTCTACATATTCGGCAATTTTATCCACACTCAAAGTCGTTTCTCTAAGTAAATGAATGACTGCAATACGAGCTTTTCTCAACTCCCCTTCGAGCTATCGGTGAAACCTTAACAGCAAAATCAGGCTTCTTCTCCTTCGTCCTTGAGAAAGAAGTCGGCAGTTTAACGGCTTCAGAAGATTATCATAATCCTGATGTTGATTTGGATTTGTTTGTTTTTTGTCAGATGTATGTTTGTCTATATTGATTTTATTTAAAAATTAAGCCCTCTTTGCCTTTTCCCAAACAACCGATTGCCGTCCCGCAACCAAACGACCAAAGCCTCGATAGACCGAATAATTCATCATACAAAAATAATAAGGTACATAAAACGCCTTGACCTTTACCTTAAATTGCTCAAAAAGCCAACCCAAACCAGCTGATAGATAAAAAACAACTTGCGCCCAAAAAATAAAAGTATATAAACCCGTCAATGCGCCCCCCCTCAGTATCAACTGCCAATTCAAGACAAAAATCAGTGGTAAAGCCAAAGGCGCAAGCGTCCAACGCAACACACGATGCGAAATGTATTGAAAAGTAAAAATGCCATGTTTGAAGGGATTGAGCAACCCACGAAGCCGCCAAATCGCTTGTAAACCACCCGCAGAAATACGAATTTTGCGCTTCAACTCCTCTTTGACATTGGCAGAATGACCTTCAACGGCATAAGCCTCTGATTCATAGACGATTTTATACCCCCGTTCAGCAATACGCATCGTCATCACAAAGTCTTCAATTAATGTGTCCGATTCAACAGGTTGATACAACGCTGTGCGTATCGAAAACAGTTCACCCGCCGCACCCACGGCCGAATAAAGCTGCGAATCCCACTTTTTCAACAAAGATTCATATTTCCAATAGATGCCCTCGCCTGCTCCACTGGCTTCACCCGACATTTGCACGCGTTTTTCACCCGCCACAGCACCTACTTTGGGGTCAGCATAATGACTTACAATTTTTTTGATGGCATCGGGATTTATGTCCGTATTGGCATCTGTGAACACAACAATGGGTGATTTCACAAAAGGCATAATCCGTTCAACTGCAGCGATTTTACCGCGCCGTTCGGGTTGATGAAACAACTCGATAAGATACCCCTCAGTATTTTTGAAATTTACGATGCGGTCAGCCGTTGAGTCATTTGACCCATCCGTGACAAAAAAGAAATGAATTTTGTCTTTTGGATAATCCAAGGCAAGCGAGTTGCGGATTTTATCTTCAATCCATGCCTCTTCATTATAAGCCGCGACGATAAATGTCACGACTGGCTCTCGATTTTGCGAAATGGACTTTACTTTGCTTTTAAGCTTAACCAATATACCCAGCAAAATACCATAGCCGACATAGCTGTAAAAGACGATAAAAATGAGTAGCCAAAAGGCATAAGTAATAATAGCAGTCATCAAAATTTAAGTTTTCTCTATGTAATTTGAAAAATTGTACAAAAACCGAGGGAATTAAGGCTCAAAGTTAGTCTGATTTAAAGGATTCACAAATCCAGAACTTAGATTTTAAATTTCCTCTTTATTTTATTTTACTTGAATTTTTATTTTTTTTGTGACATCAAAATATGTTAACAAAGTGTAAATACGTGATTATTCAAACCAAACAGATAGTTTAAATATACTTTGAAATAAGAATCTGTTTTATACCCTTTTATTTACAAATCATTGTTAATCAAATATCTATTTAAAGTAAAAAAGTGCACTTTAAACAAATCGTCAATTTCATATAAATATTTGTTACTAAAAATCATTTTTGTCGTCTCAAAAGTATGACATCTAAATTTATGAGAAGTAAAAAAATGTGACTTAATTTTGGTCAAATACTTGCAATAAATATAGAATGACGTAACTTTGCATTCAGAAAAATAATTAGTTTGAATGTTTTGATAACATTTTTCTCACAAATATATTCAATACTAAATTTACACTTACTTTTTTTATTAGGTTAAACATAATATTTCATTCATACTTTTGAAAACGACTT
>JAYTUR010000408.1:0-1875 GCA_043744475.1 Saprospiraceae bacterium
AAGACGCAAACAAATAAAAAGGTTTCTCCAATTTTAGTTAATGAAATTTTAAACTTTAGAAATAAGAATTTTCCGAATTAATATTGAAAGATGCGTAAAATTACAAAATGGTTGTGCCTTGCAAAGGCTAATTGTGTAAAAATTTTATTTCGTTTTGACAAAACACTGAAAATCAATCATTATTCTGTCTTATAATTTTAAAATAGGCTATTTTGGGGTGCGTCATCAAGGTGTATTCCCTACCTGTCCCATTGGTTTTACTTTCATTTCCATATTGCGCTCTTGTTGATTAGCTGGCAGCAAACCCGCTTTCAGAAGTATGGTTTGTCCAATTTCGCCAAATACAAATGTTGTAAAACCCGTCGCTAAACCCGCGCGTCGCTCACGTTGCGTCATATAGACCGCTCTACTGAGGGGGTATTTGCCCTCAATCAAATTGAGTTGATAGGGTTTGTAAAACACTTTTTCACCTTTACGTGAAATACTCACAAGGCGTGTTTTTCTCAAATACTCATGCGTAACAGGGTCGTCAGAATCTGAAATCCAACTCCAACCGATAACCCCTATCGCATTTTCATGTGTCGAGACATAATTGACCGCTTCGAGGTTGGTTTTCATCGCATAAGCATTTTTAGGCATCGCTTTTTCGCCCGTCGTACGGAGTAAATAACTTGCTGTCCCTGAATTGGCATTATCAAAAACCACATTAATATCGCCTAAATGCTTGCTGCTGATTTGTGACCAATTGGTTATTTGTCCTTTCAAAATACCCAATACTTGCTCATAAGTCAATGCGGTATCTCGATTGTTCGGATTCACGACGAGGGCAATGGCATCGGTACAAATTTTCGTTTGTTGCGGCACATAATTGATACTTTTGAAAGCTAACATTTCTTGTTCCGTCAACTGTCGTCCAATCATAATGACCTTTGAACTATCATTATATAAATCCTGAATACAGTCATTTTCAGAGCGTTCATGCACCGCCAAATGCACTTTTTCGTAGTGATGCTGAAAAATATCTGCTTCAGCAAGGGCAATTGGTGTTAATGTTTCATCAACAGACACATTGATTTTGCCTGAAATGGGTGTATCAATCTCATCGCCTGATGAAGCAGATTGATTGGCACAACCTATTGAAAATAAAGTAATTACGGTTAAAAATAAAATCCACTTTTTCATTTCTTTCTCCTTTTTTTTAGTATTATACTGAGGGGGGAGTGTCTATATTTTTTCGTGCGCGGTAGATTCGAAATAAACCATACAATAAGCACAAACTGCCAAATACCCAACCGAAAGCTTTACTGCCCGTCATAATATAACCGGCATCAGTTGTAAGGACAATCATACCCAACACGATATAGGCTATGGCTATTAGTATCCGAAAATAAAAAGGCAACATACTTTTTCTTTGCTCGCTCATAATTCTTATTTTTGGCAAAAATAGAAATTTTATTAGGAGTTAAGGATTGAGGGTTGAGACTTATTTTGAAAAATAATGCTCAACCCTCCTTTTCCTAATTCACATTATTCCAATTTAAACTTTATCGGCAAGGTAAAAGCGACTGACACCGCTTTGCCATTTTGTTTGCCTGCATTCCATTTTGGCATCAATTGAATAACACGAACAGCTTCTTCATTCAAACCACCGCCTAAGCCTCTTTTGACGACCACATCTCTAATTGTACCATCTCTGCCGACCACAAAACCGACATAAACAGTGCCTTCAATATTGTTTTCACGAGCTACTGCTGGATATTTTATATTGTCTGACAAAAACCGATACATCGCTTTCAGACCGTCTTTGAACTCCGGCTGTTGCTCAACGAAGACAAATTCAGGGTCATCATCCACTTTTTTATCCTCTTTATCAGG
>JAYTUR010000409.1:0-7160 GCA_043744475.1 Saprospiraceae bacterium
CCAATTAGGTGAATTGCTCGAACCTGACCGTTTCTTTCGGCTCAATCGTCAATTTATCGCTGCCATTAGCAGCATCAAAGACGTTATTACTTACTCCAACAGCCGTTTGAAAATTGTTTTGCACAACCCACCTTCAAAAGACGACATCATAATGAGTCGTGAAAAGGTGGAAGCGTTTAAGCTGTGGATGGGAAAGTAAACGGGCAAGGGTTATGTTTAGGAAACTTTAAAAAATTCCTGAACATGTTCGTCAATAATAAACTACTTCAAATATTGTTCATCAACAGGCACTTTCAAGCCATTCGCAAAGGCATTTGTGGTACTTGCTAAAGCAATGACCGCCAAAAGTTCTTGATATTGCCCATCGGTCATGCCTTTCGATTTGGCAGCCGCTGTATGCGTATGAATGCAATAATCGCAATTATTGATGATTGAAACAGCTATGTAGATCAATTCTTTAGTCATTGAGTCAATTTCACCATTGCCCATAACGTCCTTTACATTTTGCCAAACCCTCTTCAAGTTATCGGGCTGATTCGCCAATGCTTTCCAAAAATTATTGACATCTGCGACATTACGGAACGTTTTAATGTCGTCAAAAACAGCCTTTGCTTCAGGGCTTGCTTCTTCGTAATTAATAAGTTTTACGGTTGCCATTTTTTATTCTTTTAGATTTTTTATCATTCTGAACGTAGTGAAGCAATCAAACTAAACAATTACATTTCTATTGTTTCACTACGTTCAGAACGACAAAGAAAAACAATCCGTGTGATAAAAAATCCCCCCCTCAGTATTCCGACTATTTTTTTTTACTTTTGCGCGCAATCTAAACGCTAATAACGGTTTAGAAGATTGTTCTTCACATTTTCAATTATAAAATTAATACTTAAACAATGGCAAAACAAGATAATTTTATAACCCAAATTAAAGAAGGGTACACATTTAAAGGCGATTTTATAGAATTAGGCGGTGCGATGTACGATGGCAACGTAGAAACAGGTACAAAAGTAAGCATTCCTTTAAAAACAATGAACCGCCATGGCTTGATTGCTGGTGCAACAGGTTCAGGGAAAACAAAAACATTGCAAATATTAGCGGAACAACTTTCGGCAAAAGGCACACCTGTTTTGTTGATGGATATCAAAGGCGACTTATCCGGCGTTGCCGCAAAAGGTGTTGAAAATGACAAACTGTATGAACGGGCGAATAAAATTGGGATTGCCTATACACCAAAAGGTAGTTCGGTTGAGTTTTTGACGCTTTCGCAAGAAAAAGGCGCGCGCTTACGAGCCACTGTTTCAGAATTTGGTCCTGTTTTGTTTTCTAAAATTTTAGATTTAAACGATACGCAATCATCCGTTATGGCGGTTGTTTTCAAATATTGCGACGACAATGGTTTACCACTTTTGGACTTAGATGACATCAAAAAAGTCTTAAATTACTTCACAAATGAAGGAAAAGACGAGTTAAAAGCAGATTACGGCAATATTTCATCCATGACAACGGGTACAATTTTAAGACGCGTTATTGAACTCGAACAACAAGGTGCAACTGTCTTTTTTGGCGAACGCAGCTTTGAAGTGGAAGACCTTTGCCGTTTGGATAATAATGGTTGTGGCATGATTAGTATCATTCGTTTGACAGATATTCAAGACCGACCAAAACTCTTTTCGTCTTTTATGCTGCAATTATTAGCAGAAATTTACGCCACATTTCCCGAAGCAGGTGATATGGAACAACCTAAATTGTGTATTTTCATTGACGAAGCACATTTGGTTTTTAATGAAGCATCGAAGGCTTTGCTCAATCAAATTGAGTCTATTATTAAACTTATCCGCTCAAAAGGTGTTGGTATATATTTCTGTACGCAAAACCCACAAGACATTCCAGACGCTGTATTGAGTCAACTGGGTGTGAAATTGCAACACTCATTAAGGGCTTTTACGGCAAAAGACCGTCAAAATATTCGTTTGGTGGCGCAAAACTATCCAATAACTGAATATTACGATGTTGAAACGCTTTTGACTGAATTGGGTATTGGTGAAGCTTTAATAACGGTTTTGAATGAAAAAGGCATTCCGACGCCGCTTGTGCACACTATGTTGCGACCACCACAATCACGCATGGATGTGTTGACAGACGCTGAAATTGATGATATACTGAGGGGGTCAAAAATCATCAAAAAATACAATGAAGTCATCAATAGAGAATCCGCTTTCGAAATTTTGACCGCTAAACTCAATCAAGCCGCAGAAGCGCAACCTGCGCCAAACAGTAGCAGCAGCCGTAGCCAAAAAGAAGAACCCACCTTTGTTGAAAAAGCGATGAAAAGCCCACTCGTGAAGCAGGTGAGTAATACGTTTATAAGAGAAGTGACGCGTGGGCTGTTGGGCGTTCTGGGATTAAGTGGTAAAAAGAAACTTTGGTAAATCTTTTTTTGAACACAGATTAAACAGATTTGATGGATTTACACTGATTTTTTTATTTTTACTAAAAAATTCAGTGTAAATCAGTCATATCCGTCTATTCAGTGGGCATAAAAAATATCGTAATTATTTTATAAAAAAAATTTAAACACAACTCATTGATAATGAACAAAATACTCGTTATTGTCGTCCTTTTAGTTAGCTTAATAGCTTGCCAATCTTCTCAAAAATTTGTCAATAAAGACGTTCCAAACACACCTATGCCGGGCTTCAATACTGAGGGGTCAGATGCAAAGGCTATTGCCATTGCCGATGATGTCATGAAGGCATCAGGCGGTCGTTACGCTTGGGATATGACACGTTACATCAAGTGGACTTTTTTCGGTAACCGCCTGTTGGTTTGGGATAAAACGAAGGAAAAAGTACGCATTGATTTCCTCAAAAGTGATTTAAAAATTCGTTTAGATTTGAAAAACATGACTGGTCGAGTCTGGAAAGATGGTGCAGAAATGACGCAACCCGATTCTGTAAAAAAATACCTTGAACGCGGCAAAGGTATTTGGATAAATGATGCGTATTGGCTCGTTATGCCGTTCAAAATGAAAGATTCAGGTGTGACCTTGAAGTATGTTGGTACTCAAAAAAATGCCCTGAATGTGGATTGCGAAGTCGTTGAAATGACTTTTAAAGGCGTTGGTAATACACCAGAAAACAAATACCACGTTTACGTTAATCCTTCTAGTCATTTAGTCGTTCAATGGGATTACTATGCAAAAGCGACAAATGACAAGCCTTCTATGTCCACGCCCTGGCAAGACTATCGCGCTTTGGGCAATATTATGCTCTCCGTCAGTCGCGGCGAAAATCGGTCAATGGTGCCAATGGGCGTTTATCGCAGCATTCCCGATTCTGTTTTCACTTCTTTTAATGAAGTAGATTGGGCGAAACTGAAATAGGTATGGTTGTATGGTTGTTGGGGAATAGGTGGCGTACCCATACACCAATAAAGGGTTTTCTTATAAAAAATAAAACTTTTTAAATGTCAACTACTCACTGTTTCGAGCAGAGCGAGAAACAGTGAGTAACAATGTATAATATTTTATAGGAAAGCCCTTTACAACAATACAACCTTATAACAATTAGCATATTTTCATAAATCAAACGTCATTGAAAAAAGAAGTCTTAAATACCTTTTAAGATTGCCAAACTTTGTACTTTTGCGCCGCTTAGTCAGGCGAAATGCGTTTTGACATAGAAAAGCGACTTACTTTTTGATAAAAATCTAAACGTTGATGAATCAGGACAACAAAAATGCCATGATTGGCATGGTGTTAATTTTACTTATTTTGTTTGGTTGGAATATGTTTACAGCGCCATCGCAAGCAGAGGCAGAATTGAAAAAGAGAACGCAAGACTCGATTGCCGCCGTTAAAAGAACGCAAGACAGTTTGCAAATTGCTACACCTGCAACACAAGTACCCCCCTCAGTATCAGACTCTTTGAAAAGGGTTCAGTTGTCCAATGAAATGGGTGATTTTAGTGCTTTAGCTATTGGAACAGAACAATATTCCGTTTTAGAGAATGAAGATTTAAAAGTGACTTTTAGTAATAAAGGTGGACGTATTCAAAATGTTTTGCTCAAAAAATTTAAGAGAATTCTTGAAAATGAAAAAAGAGAAGACGTTGTTACCCCGCTTTATTTGTTTGAAGATACAAAGAATAAGTTTGGCTACCACATTCCAGCGAATACGGCGACAGGTTCTGTGGCGACTGAAAATTTATATTTTACCCCCTCAGTATCAGGCAATACCATCGTCTTTCGCGCCATGTTGAATGACCAAGTAGGTTTTGAACAACGCTATACATTGGGTTCGGCTTATGATATGGACTATACGGTCAAGTTCAGTGGTTTGCCTACTTTTATGAAATCTGATGCGAAATCGGTTCAGTTGAATTGGGAAAACAACTTGGATAAGTTGGAGAAAAACGTCAATTATGAATCGTCTTACTCTTATTTGCATTATAAAGTTGAGGGCTCTTCTCCCGATTACCTGTCAGGTACAAAAAACGATAGAATTGAATTGAATGGTAAAAACATTGATTGGGTTACAAACAGCAATCAGTTTTTTAGCACCATTTTAATGGCACCCAAAGGCAATGGTTTTAAATCAGCCATTCTTGAAACCGAACACTATCCTTTGACCAATGAAGATTTGAAAAAAATGACCACGCGCCTTGAAATTCCAGCGGATGCTCTGGCGAATGGTTATACGATGAAAATATACACAGGGCCGAACGATTTTGGTATTTTAAGACCTTATGGCAATAGTTTGGAGCAAGTTGTGGATTACGGTGGCTCTGTTTTGGGAACTGTTAACCGTTGGGTGATTCGTCCAATTTTCGACTTCTTACACGGCATCATCGGGAACGTGGCTATTTGTATTTTGCTTTTGACCTTCTTTGTCAAGGCGATTTTGTATCCTTTGAGCTACAAAATGCTTCGGTCGCAAGCCAAAACAGCGGCTTTAAAGCCTGAAATCGAAAAGATGAAGGCAAAATACAAAGACGATGCGCAAAAAATACAAGCCGAACAAATGAAGTTGTATGGCGAATATGGCGTAAATCCTTTGGGTGGCTGTTTTCCAACTTTGCTTCAAATGCCGATATGGATGGCGTTGTTCCGTTTCTTTCCCGCGACTATTGACTTCCGTCAACAACGTTTTTTATGGGCAAAGGACTTGTCAGGGTATGAGGAATTCATGAAACTGTCGTTTTATGTACCTATGTACGGTGCACATATCAGTTTATTTGCCTTGTTATGGGGATTGTCGCTCTTAGTTTTCACTTGGTATTCCATGAAAGATGTGGATATGACTGGACAGCCTGGTGCGATGAAGTACATGCAATATTTTACGCCGCTCATTTTCATGTTCGTCTTCAACAGTTATGCAGCAGGTTTAAGTTTGTATATGTTGTTCTCCAATATTTTAAATATTGCTCAAACGGTTGTGACAAATCAATATATCATTGACCATGACAAAGTTCGCTTAGAATTAGATGCGAACAAGAAAAAGCCTAAAAAACAAAGCTTTTTCCGTCAAAAATTGGATGAAGCGATGAAGCAACAGGAGGCAGCGAAACAACAACAAGCAATACAGCCAAAAAAGAAGAAGTAAATCGTCGTTTTTCAATACGATATAAGACCAAAACGGTTGGTGAGTGTGTACTCATCAACCGTTTTGTTTTTTAATATCGCTCTTAATAGCCCCATAAGCCAATCTTTAGCATCTCGAAGCAAACCTGACCCCATAAGCCTTTCCGGAGCGTCTCGAAGTGGACATCGTGACCCCACAAGCAGCTAATAAACCAATAAAAAGGGAAAATGAACAGAGGGAAACCTTCGTTGGGGTGTTTGAAGTCTCTAAAAATTCTAATTACTGAGGGGTGCTTGAAGGGGTAAATAATTATTGATATTTTATATATTTTTTATTGAGTGATTATGTTGTTTTAGATTAGATTTGCAAATGGTATGATGGTAGTTTGTATTTCAATACTGCTCTATGTGTTTCGAGAATAAAGTAACAGATGGATGAGATACACACGCAATCGGTAGAGGATGGATTTTGGCATCAAGTAAAAAAATACTTATATCCAATAATTTAAACACTATTAAATAAAAGCAAAAAACTCTATTTACAAATGATTCAATCTGAAATAAAAAAAATATGTATAGAAGGGTCAAAATCTTATTATGAGTTTTTGGCAAATAAACCCAATGGTGGAGTCGAAGAAATTTCTATTCGAAAAATAGAAAAGGTTAGTGAGAATACTTTTAAATTAAAAATAGATAAGAAGTTATTTGATCCAGACACAGTTTGTTTTCTTTATAATGGTAGATATAAAAAGTTTTTTACTGGTGAAAGTATCAGTATAAAACTCTACGATAATGACCAAAGAATAATCATTGTTAAGGTATCGAATGAGGTTATTCCTTTAATGTCTGATTTAATATCTTCAAATTGGAAGATATTAATAGACCTCAAATTTTTAGTGCAACGAGTAATTGATTGGTTTGAACTTAATGGAAATCGTTTAGAATTTAATACTGGCAAGAGAAAAAACTACCAATTTGACAGTTCTGTTATTCCTAAAGGAGATGAAAACAACCCATCAGAAGAACAAAAAGTGGCATTAAATACAATTTTTTCTGAAAACTTTTCTTATATATGGGGTGCACCTGGTACAGGTAAAACCAGATTTGTACTAAGCTATTCGATTCTTCATTATATCAAGAGGAATGAAAAGGTTTTAGTTTTAGCACCAACTAATGTTGCTTTAGAGCAAATCTTTCAAGGAATAATTGGAGTTACTGATTTAGCAAATGTCAAAAGGTCAAAACTTTTGCGCTTAGGCTACCCCTCTAAAGAATTCGCAGATAAATACGGTGAGATTTGTGAGATACAAGGATTAGAAAAGGAAATAAAACGAGTTAATGACCAGATAAATATTATTTCTTCTATTCTTGGAATAAAATCTGAAAAACAATTGGAATTAGAGAATAATATACAAATTGTTATTAACTCATTAAATTTAAAGAATGGAATAGATTTAATTATCAAGAAAGAAGAAGAGTCAAAAAAAAATAGTCAATTACTGCAAACAAAAACTAAAACTGCAAAATCTCAATTATTAGCAGTAAGACATGATATAAATGTTCTCGTTCAAAAGAAAAAT
>JAYTUR010000410.1:0-1867 GCA_043744475.1 Saprospiraceae bacterium
CATTATCAACTATCCATTATCAACTATCAACTATCCATTATCACTTTCCTCTTCCTTGCATCAAGACAACTATGGTATAGAACAAAATCTTGAAATCGAGGGAGAGAGACATATTTTCGATGTATAAAATATCGAATTTCAGACGCTGAATCATTTCATCAACTGTTGAAGCATAGCCGTATTTGACTTGTCCCCACGACGTAATGCCTGGACGAACTTTGAGTAAATGCCGAAAATGCGGTGCACGCGCCATGATTAGGTCAATATAAAACTGCCGTTCAGGACGCGGTCCAACCAATGACATTTCTCCAATCAGAACATTAAAAAACTGCGGTAATTCATCGAGCCGCCACTTGCGCATGGTCGCGCCCCAAGGCGTGCAGCGTTCATCGTCGGTGCGAGAGAGCATCGGCCCTTGTTCTTCAGCATCTGTGTACATCGAACGGAACTTAATGATTTTGAATGGTTTACCGTTGATGCCAACCCTTTCTTGAAAATAAAAAATAGGTCCTTTCGATGAAAGAATTACCCGCAAAGCAATGTAGGTATAGATGGGTAACAGCACAATAATACCCGAAATGCTCACCGTAATATCAATCAGCCTTTTGACGACTTGTTGCCAATAGGGCATTAACTCTTGACGAATTTCGATAAGAACGGCACCGTATAAATGATTCATTTTGACTGTACCAACCATGATGTCGTACATGTCTGGAATGACCTTTATGAGGATGCGGTCGCCAAAATCGAACATCACATCAAGGATATGTTTCATGCGTCCATGTTCACTGGTTTCTATGGCAACAATCACCTCTTCGATGCCTTGGTCATTGATAATATTTGATAAATCGCTGATATTTCCAAGTTTACTTAAGTGTTGTTCCAAAACATTCGTTGAGTTGCCATTAGAATCTACAAAACCAACAAAATTGTAACCTAACTTTTTTTCACGCTCTGCAATTTCCTCAAATAGTTCTAAAGCATTGTGGTCGCCGCCAATGATGAGCGTTCTGAAACTGACGATGCCCGCTTTCAAACGCCGACTCGCACGTGTCAGAATAATCATTCGTATAGTTACGGTCAAAAAAAAGTGCAGAACAAAAAGGGTCAAAAAAGAGCGATAATAAGACGCATAACCCGTTACGAAATCATCGAGAATGAGTGTAAAAAACAAAAATAAAACGCCGAAAAAGGTGAGGAAAAACGTTCGTGCAATCGTTGTCAAGCGGGAAAGGCGATAAATGTCGCGGTATTTGTCAAAAATTGCATAAAACAATATCCATCCAATCGGAATAAGTATAACCCCCGCCGCAAATTTAGGATTATTCAAGACCTCGAAATTGCCCCATTTTACACCTTCAACTGTCCATTTTCGGTATAGAAAAAAACAAGTCCAAGCCGCCATAGCCGTCAAAAAGTCAGCTGCGGAATATACAATGGTGTCTATACGGCGTTGTTTTGTCATATTTATTAAAGCCAAAATGCTAATTATTTATTCTAACACGAATTTCACGAATTACAGAAATGTGATTTATATTATCCATTTCTTTATCGTTGCAACAATTTAATATTATCAATCAAAACCGTTGCCGTTGATATAGAATCAGGCAATAAGCTACTGAAAACGATTTGAAAATCTGTTAGGCGCATGTCCTTTACTTCATTCGTCAAATTAATATACGTTTTATTCCAAACGTCAGTTGGGAAGAGCGTTACTTTATAGGTCGTTAAGCCAATCGTATTCGTTGCACTCGTACCATAAATGCCGACGGCAAGTGGTGACTGCGTTTTATAGTGCATTTCGAGATATATACTTTGAGAGGCATCGGGCAATTGCACCTTTGTTGTTAAGCCTTTTTCAAAATAA
>JAYTUR010000411.1:0-7138 GCA_043744475.1 Saprospiraceae bacterium
CTGTTTTTGGGGATTTTAATGTGGTCAGCGGCCCTAATCGCATGAATTCAATGACGATTGTGAATGGCCGTTCGCAGAGTAGCGAGACATTTAGCTACGTCTTGCAAGCCAAACGTGAAGGCAACTTTACGCTCGGTTCAGCCAGCATGGATATCAACGGGAAAACGTACACAACGTCCCCCCTCAGTATTTCAGTCATAAAAGGCAGGAGACAAACGCCCAATGATGTCAAAGGTGGCAAAGAAGAGATTTTTATACGCGCTGAAATATCGTCGCCCACGGCTTATATTGGTCAACAATTGATTTTGGATTATAAACTCTATACACGTGCCAATATCAGTGGTGTCAGCCGCATCAACGAATCAAAATACGATGGTTTTTATAAACTTGAAGTCAATGATTTCCCACACAACGACAACAAAGTAACGTTGGGTGGTAAAGATTACCTCACAAGGATTTTGCAACGTATCGCGCTGTTTCCACAGCGCGAAGGGACGTTCAAAATTGAGCCTTTTTCACTGCAAATGGGCATTGTTAAAGGCAATAAACGAGATGATAACGACCCTTTTGGCAGTTTTTTCTCCGCCCCATTGGTCGAAACGCGCATCGTAGCGGCTAATGAAGTGCCTATTGAGGTCAAACCCTTGCCAGCGGATGCGCCAACAAGTTTTAGCGGCGGGATTGGAGATTTCAAAGCAGATTTCTCGATTTCTAAATCTGATGCCACCACTGACGATGTTATCTCATTGAAAATGAACATCTTAGGCAATGGCGATGCCAAACGTTGGTTAGCACCTAAATTGTCGCCGATTGAAGGTATGGATATTTACGATGCTAAAATTTTGAAAGAAGAAAGCGTCGAACGCAACGGCGAATGGCAGACGACAAAAGAGATTGAATACCTCCTTGTGCCTAAACAAACAGGCAGTTTTTCGATAAAGCCTGAATTTTCTTTCTTTAATACTGAGGGGGGTACTTTTCAAACTCTTTCACAGGTTTTTAATTTGAATATTGCACAAGGCTCTAACAAAGCCGCAACGATATTGCAAGACAGGGTTCGGGATATTTTAGGTATTAAAATGTCCACCGTTTTTGTCAATCAAGTCACGCGTTTTTGGCGGTCGTCTTTGTTTTGGATTTTATTGACATTGCCATTTTTATTTATTGGCGGAGTAATAGTCTTGAAAGAATGGCAAAAACGACTAAGCCAAAGGGATATAACCCTTTTAAAAAGAGCAAATGCGCCAAAAATTGCTGAAAGTCGCCTGGCCGTTGCAGAAGAGTTTTTGCAAAAAGGCAATGAAAGACTGTTTTATAGTGAGGTTTCAAAGGCTTTGTTTAATTATGTGAGCGACAAATTTGGTATTCCGCTCGCAGAATTTACGAAATACAATGTACGTGAGAAATTAACCTCTTTGAATGTCAATCAAACCCTTGTTTTAGATTTTGATAAAGTACTTAGGGATTGTGAAATTGCTTTGTTTGGCGGTCGAAATACTGAGGGGTCGGCCGAAGCGATTTATGAACGTGCCGTAGGTGTGATAATAGCTATCGAAGAAGACTTAAAATGAGTTTAATTTTAACTATTTGAAAATTTAAAAACTATAATAATTTTGTTATCAATAGGTTACATACTAAACACTCGCCTTTAAATGCCACCTTTTATACTTTTCTGATTTTATTGTAAATATAAATTTATTTCACAAATATAACGGAGTCATATTGTTTGTATTTGTATGTAAAAGAATTTTTATTGTATATTTGTAAATGCTTCTTTTTTATTCCTAACAAAGGAACATTTGTCAAAAACCAGACGTTATCCATAATGAATCAAGCGTAAAGACTAATAAATCACAGCAATATGTCCCACACTGCAGAACCTATCGTAGAAATGTACACCGAAGAAGATCGCTTGGAGATTCAGCGCGCCTACCGCCGCCTGCTCAAAAGCATCAAAATGCCTTTGGAAGAACAAGATAAACACGACATCCGCCGTGCTTATGAAATTGCTGTGGAAGCCCATGGTCCACAACGCCGTAAATCAGGCGAAGCCTATATTTTGCACCCCATTGAGGTAGCCCGTATTTGTGCTGACGAAATTGGTTTGGGTGGAACGGCTATTGTTGCAGCGTTGTTACACGATACTGTTGAAGACACGAAAGTTACATTAACTGATATTAAGACTGAATTTGGTGAAAAGGTTGAAGAAATTGTCAAAGGTTTGACAAAACTTGAAAATACCTATGATAGTGAAAGCCCACAAGCAGAAAATATCAAAAAAATTCTCGGTACGCTTATTATTGATGTCCGTATTGTCTTGATAAAAATGGCTGACCGTCTGCACAATATGCGGACGCTTGGCTCGATGCCCCAACATAAACAACTGAAAATAGCGGCTGAAACGGAGTTTATTTATGCACCACTTGCCCACCGTTTGGGTCTTTACAATGTCCGTTCAGAGTTTTTGGACTTGTGTTTAAAAATTACGCACCGCGATGAATACAACGATATTGCTGAAAAATTGAGTGAAACGAGAAAAGACCGTGCTACCTATATCCACAACTTTATCAGCCCCATTGAAGAGCATCTCGATGAAGAAGGCATCAAGTACCGCCTTTCAGGTCGTCCCAAGTCAATTTACTCGATTTGGAACAAAATGAAGCAAAAAAGCTGCCGTTTTGAAGATATTTATGACCTTTTTGCTGTCCGAATTATCGTTGATGTACCCATTGAACGCGAGCGCGCAGATTGTTGGGCAGCGTATTCCATCGTCACCAGCGTCCATACACCTATGCCTGAACGGTTGAAAGATTGGGTGACTATTCCTAAATCCAATGGTTATGAGTCGCTCCACACAACGGTTATTGGTCCAGAAGGGCGTTTTGTAGAGGTGCAAATTAGAAGTGAACGCATGGATGAAATCGCTGAACGCGGCTATGCGGCTCATTGGAAATACAAAAATGTCAGAAAACAAGAAGATGTTTTTGAACGGTGGTTCGACCAAGTACGCAAGTCACTTGAAGAGGCGGGGGATGGTAATTCCGTTGATTTTGTCAACGATTTCAAGACGACAAACCTATTTGCGGAAGAAGTTTATGTTTATACACCCAAAGGCGATATGAAAATATTGCCCAAAGGAGCAACCGCTTTGGACTTCGCATTTTATATCCATACCGACATCGGGGCGCATTGTCAAGCCGTGAAAGTGAGCAATCGTCTTGTGCCACTCGGTTATAAATTACAACATGGCGACCAAATCAACGTCGAAACCAACGCCAAACGCCGTCCGACGGAGGACTGGTTGAAATGGGTCGTCACGGGCAAGGCACGTGAAAAAATACGCCAATCCCTTCGTGAAGAAGCCAAAAAATATGCAGATTTCGGTAAAGAAGCCTTGCAACGCAAGTTTGACCACATGAAAGTCGAGTATGAACCAAGTATAGAAATTGTTATGAAACATTTTGGTTTCAAAACAAGGCATGAGTTCTATTTAGCGATTTCAAACGAAGCGATTGATTTACAAGACGATTTGAAGATTTTTAAAATTGAAAAAAATCGCCTACAAACCGTTGAAGGAGAAGAGAAAGCCTTTGTTCCTTCCGAGCCTCGTAAATCAAATAAACCCGCTATCAAAACAGAGCTATTCATCAACGGGCAACCTGCGAAGGAATATCTTTATGAATTGGCAGATTGTTGCAGACCGGTTCAAGGCGATGATGTTTTTGCTTACATAACGACCAATAATGTCTATAAAATTCACCGCACCGTTTGTAATAATGCACCCAATCTCATGTCGCATTACGGACATCGGATGGCAAAAGCCGAATGGGGTTCTACCTCTGACGTTAATTTTACTGTCGAATTGCTCATCATTGGCGTTGATACAGGACCAGGTGTCATTGAGCGATTATCCAATCGTATTTCAAGTGAATTAGGTCTCAATATTCGCTCATTCAGCATCGAAGGCAACGAAGGATTCTTTGAAGGACGTGTCAAATTGATTGTCAGCCATACCGACCAACTTGTGTTAGCCATCAGAGCCTTAAAAACGCTTGAAGGTGTTAATAATGTGGTCAGAGTGGATTAAGTATGAGTGATGAAATATGAAAAAAACAACTCTTTATACTGAGGGGTCGTTTTTTTTCATACTTCATCACTCATATTTCATACCTCATACCTCACAAATATCTTTCTCGAATAATATTAAGGTGATGCCTTTGATGACCATAAATCAAATTGGCAAGTGCAGCAACCGAAATGTCCTTATTACTCGATACACCCTTCCTTTTCAAGGCTTTTCTGTCCAAAGACTTGATAAAAGCAATCGTTGATGCTCTTAAAAGGGTTCCTTCTTTCAAAATATCCTTGATTTTTCGAGCATTGGCATTTGCCATAGGCACATAAACATTTTCATCAAAACCCGCCAAAGGCGTTTGATCGGCTCTTGAAAAACGTAAAGCACGGTAAGCAAATATCCGTTCTGCATCCATCAAATGGACTAAAATATCCTTGATAGTCCACTTCCCTTCGGCATAACGATACGCCCATTTCTCCTCAGGCAATGAGAGCACCAATTGCTCCGTTTCTTTTTGAATATCCTTTAAATGTGTCAATAAATTGCCATCATCAGGCACTTGATTGATGTAATTTTGAAAATAAGGTGCATAATCACCGACAGCTGGTTTAGATATCTTTCCCATAAAAAAGTTTTTTGAAAGATTTTAAAATATTGGTTCGCAAAAAGTCGTCGAAGTTTTAAAACTTTGACGACTTTAGAAACAAAATAAAGCGTTTTTTCAACGTCGTCTCCTGTTTATTTTTTTTATTTTAAATCTGTTTCCTAAAATAGCCATTATTCATTCTTTTTCGTAAAAATAACTATGAAAAACTTCTGCTTACTATTGCTGCTATCAGTGTTATATTCTAGTTGCTCACATGCACAGCCCCCCCTCAGTAATTTCACTGCCAACGACTTCGTTCCGCCCTACAAAGGTGCATTTGGCTACGGTTCCAATATGGGTTACTATGCACCACACACCGATGAAGAAATTGCAGATTTCGCAGCCCGTGCGGGTGTTCAGACCCTGCGCCCTGCCATGTTTGCTTATTTTGTCGAACGTTGGGGCTACGATATTCGCGTTCCAGCTTTCAAACATTATGATTCGTTGGGCATGAAAGACCATGTGATGTTCATCGGTTATCCGTCAAAAGAGCAGCGCGACAATACGACCTATTGCGGCAAGGATTCTTCCGTTCTTTTTGCCAATATGTATGAACCCATTTGGGATAATGGCGAGAACGGCACACCCGTCAACGACAAGAATTTTTACGCTTTATATGTTTGGAAAACCGTAAAAACCTACGGAAAATGGGTCAAATTTTGGGAAGTCTGGAATGAACCCGACTATGCGAATACCTATAAAACCATGTTGCCGCCAGGTTCACCAGGCTCGTGGTGGAACGCCAATCCAGACCCTTGTGAGTATGCCCTCCACGCACCCGTTCAGCACTATATTCGCCTGTTGCGTATCAGTTATGAAGTCATAAAAAAATTAGATCCGACGGCTTATGTCTGTACGGGCGGCATCGGTTTTCCCAGTTTTTTAGACGTGTTGTGTCGTCAAACGGATAATCCAGACGGCGGTGGCGTGACCCCTCAGTATCCACTCAAAGGCGGTGCTTATTTTGATGTTTTGAGCTATCATTCCTATCCACATATTGACGGTTCGGTGCGCGAATGGAGCGACAAAATCAATGGTTTTGAACAATATCGTCACTCTGACCGCGCTGTTCAAGGCGTTTTTAAGCAAAAAAAAGGTTTTGAAGGCGTTTTGAAAAAATATGGCTATGACGGTAAAAAGTATCCAAACAAGCATTTTATCATCACAGAATCCAATATTCCCGCCAAAGAATTCGGTGAATTTATGGGCAGTCATGAAGCCCAACGCAATTTTTTGATGAAATGTTTGGTCAAATCGCAGGTCAATGGGCTGTTACAGTTTCATGTTTACAGCGTTGCACAACTCAAAGAATACGATACCGCACACAATGAATTTGACCTCATGGGTTTGTATAGTCCCCTCGAAAATACGCCCAATGACAAAGTGCGCATTCAGGAATCGGGCACAGCCTATGCCACAACATCAAATATACTGAGGGAGTATCGTTACGACTCTTTGGAAACGAAAATACTCAATTTGCCGCCAGAAGCCGATGGTGCAGCCTTCAAAAATGAGAAAAAAGGCGATTTTATCTATTGTCTTTGGGCAAAAACATACATTGACCGTTCAGAGGAAGCTGCGGTTAATTATACCTTTCCGGCGAAGATAAATATGTCCCAAATTCAAAGACGGTCGTGGGATTATTCGCAAACCTATCATGCTGAAATTTTAAGTGCGCACTCTGTTACACTCACTGCAACACCTACTTTTTTCCAAAAAGGACAATTGGAATTAAAAGATATGCCTAAAAACGAGTCGTTTTATGGTTTCCAAAACCCTATTGATAAATTATTTTTTATCAATTATCGCCTTGATAAATCCGATGTCGCCAATCTAAAAATTTATGATGTCAATAGTCTGAAATATACGCAACTATTTGACAATCAAACAATTGAATCAGGATTTCATCAATGGCGTATCAATACTGAGGGGTATTCCAAGGGGATTTATATCGTCCAATTGGGCATTGGTCGTCAAGTATTTTCAAAGAAGTTTTATGTCTCAAAATAATTAATTGAGTAAGAGAAAGTTAACACTTGTTAAAAATTCTATCTTAAAGGGCATAATAAAAAAATGCTGTAAAATATTGACAAACAATACTTTACAGCATTTTTATTGTAAATCAGTGTTCAAAGATCAGGTGTTACAAATAAATAATAGTTTCTATTCATAAAAAGGGCTTTCCTATAAAAGTCTATTTTGCCCTTACAGGGCGATAAAATAGCCTTGGATAATCATTGCTACCAATATCATGCACCTGACGGCGCAATAAAGCACAAGTGAAAATGCACCAGAGGTGCTAAATATGGGTAGTAAACGATAACAACAATATTTTTTCAGGGCGTAGCCCTAAAACGTTTTTTATAGGAAAGTCCTTTATTCATAAATTATCCAATCAGATAATTAAATCTCATAAA
>JAYTUR010000412.1:0-1864 GCA_043744475.1 Saprospiraceae bacterium
GTGTAGAAGCTCCGAAATCGGAGATGGGCGTATTCAATCAAGCGTTTCTTCAACGCTTTGACACCCTAACCGAAAAGTCTGCCGACTTGCCTTATGTCACTGAAAATCAATCACTTACAAAGATTCAATTACCCATAAAATCGCTTTTTGGCATCATTCCCGCACCTGCGATTCACATAGACGATACCTCTTTTTATGTTGCCGATAGGGTCAAAGTATTGAGTGACCCACGTTTTGTCCGCAACTTTATTTCTGAAGATGGCAATGCGCTTGTCTTGTTTTTGAAAACAAAAGACAGACTGAATCTTGATGAATCTGATGAACTCATTCATGCCCTCGATTCGCTCATCAAACCGATGAATTTCACAGCTTATCACTATTTAGGACGTGCCAATTTTCAAAAAGAATTGGTCTGGATGGAGAAGCGGGAAGTGCTCGTTTCGTCAATTGTTGCTGCCATTTTGGTCGCTATCATCATCATAATACTGTTTCGACGCTGGAAAACAGTCGTTTTGGCATTGGCTTCCATTGGGCTTTCGATGCTGCTTTTTTTCGGATTGTTGGGTGCATGGGGACGTGAATTGTCGGCAATGGCAGCCCTTTACCCTGTTTTGATGGTCATCATTGGCACGTCCGATTTTATACACATGTTGTCAAAATACATAGATGAATTGCGGCGCGGGCATGACCAAAATGAAGCTATTTGGTTGACAATGAAGGAGATAGGTCTCGCAACATTGATGACAGCGGTAACAACAGCCGTTGGTTTTGCGACATTGGTTACAACGCGCATCGTTCCAATCCAAGAGTTTGGGGTCAACGCCGCTATCGGTGTCATGGTCGCATACATAACCGTTTTGTTGTTTACGACTTCCTTGTTTTCGTTTTTTAACGTCAATGACCTGATTTTACTGAGGGGGTCTTCGACGCGCATTGAAAAATTTATGGATTGGGTTTATGGCTTTACGAAAAGACGTTCACGTACTATTGCGCTGGCTTCTGTGGGTATTTTATTGGTGTGCGTGTATGGTATTTCAAAAATAAAAACCAATTACAGTATTGAAGATAATATGCCTATTGGTCAAAAAGTAACGCAGGATTTTTTCTTTTTTGAAAAAACATTCGCGGGTTTTCGCCCTTTAGAATACGCCGTTTTTGCTCAAAATGGGCACTTAGCTGATGATTATGAAGTGATGAAAACGATGAACGATTTAGAAGCGTTTTTGGCAACGATTCCCGCTATTCGCTCTGTGACATCACCGACGATGATTTATAAATCTATTGGACAAATGACAAATGGTAATCGCAATGAAGGGTATCAATTCCCAAAAGATTCCGCGCAATTTGCTGATTATCAAGTATATGCAGATAAAATACCGAAAGCTGCTTCACAAGTTTTGATGTCAAAAGATGGTAGTAAAGCACGCATTGCGACTAAAATTTCAGATTTGGGTGCAGACTCTGTCATGGCTATCGGCAACCGCATTGATGCATGGATTGCGGCGAATACGGACTCGACTATTGCCACGTTCAGACGCACAGGAACGGGTTATATTATTGATAAAAATGCGATGTACGTCCGCAGCGATTTACTTGAAGGCATTGCGTGGGAAGTCGGTTTGATAGCCCTTTTGATGGGTTTGATGCTGCGGAATATGCGGATGATTATCATTTTTTTGATACCCAATTTATTTCCGTTGGTCTTTGCAGGTGCACTCATTGGCTTTTTGGGTGTGGATTTAGATGCAGGTATTTCGATGATTTTCACCGTCGTTTTTGGTATTGCCATTGACGATAGTATTCACTTTTTATCAAGTTTCAATATCAATCGTTCAAAAGGTCAGAATGTGGATACGGCTTTGCG
>JAYTUR010000413.1:0-1863 GCA_043744475.1 Saprospiraceae bacterium
GCACGTCTTTTTTGCGAAGCAAAAAACAGTGAGTCATATTTATGCTATTTTTATAGGAAAGCCCTTTATGATGCAGGAAACTCCACATAATTACGTGGCGTTTCATACAACCTTACTTTTATGTCAAATTCGGGTTCAATGTACCGCCTCAGTATTTTCCAAATAACAACGACAATATTTTCTGCCGTAGGATTCAAATCGCGAAACTCAACGGTGTCAATATTTAGATTTTTATGGTCAAACCGATGTTCAATTTCTTTTTTTATGATGTTTGATAATTTGCCCAAATCATAAACATAGCCCGTTTCAGGGTCAATTTCGCCTGTCAATTGTACTTCCAATTCATAATTATGTCCATGATAATTGGGATTGTTGCACAAACCGAACACTTCGCGGTTTTTTTCATCCGACCATTTGGGGTTATGCAAACGATGTGCGGCGTTAAAATGTGCTTTTCGGAAAACAGAAACTTTCATATTTATATGTGTGAATGTGTGAATGATTGGTTTTTCTAACAAAATTAACAAAGCAAAGTTTCAATTGAAATACAAAATAGGATAAATTGTAAAAATACTCTTTTGGTCGTTTCTGCCGTCTATTCCGTCGTGTTTTAAAGACCCACAGCGATAAAAACTGTTAAAAAAGTGTTATCTTAACGGTTCTCAATTTAGAGCTTTTTTAAAACAATTATTCACCATATAAAAATAGAAAGAGACATGACATTAGTTATTTTAGGCTGTATTTTATTAGCAATCAGCTACGTTTTAATGGGTTTGGACAATCGCCAAGCCGTTCAAACATCAAAAACTGTTCGTTTAGTGAGTTTTGCCGTCATTGGTTTGGGTTTGTTGACGGCTTGTGTCAAACAGATTGATGCGGGCGAAGTGGGTGTTCAAAAGTTGTTTGGTAAAGTCGAAGACCGCGTATTGCCAAGCGGTTTGAATTTTGTCAATCCGCTCGTCAATGTCGTTTCAACGAATGTGCGGACTCAAAACTACACCATGTCAGGCATCGCCACTGAAGGAAAAAACCATGGTGACGATGCGATTCGCATCTTATCAACCGATGGTTTAGAGTTAACAATTGACTTGACCGTTTTGTACCATGTCAACGAACAAGACGCGCCACGCATCGTCCGTGAAATCGGTACAGAAATAGAGGACGTGATTGTACGCCCTGTAACACGGACAAAAATACGTGACAATGCCGTTTACTACACCGCTATTGACCTGTATTCCAACAAACGCGAGGAGTTCCAAAGTCGTATTTTCAAGGATATTGACAGTATTTTCAGCAAACGGGGTTTGACTTTAGAGCAATTATTGATTCGCAATATTGCTTTGCCAGAATCTGTTAAAGATGCCATTGAAAAGAAAATCAATGCCGAACAAGATGCTCAAAAAATGCAATACGTCTTGCAAAAAGAGAGACAAGAAGCGGAACGGAAACGCGTCGAAGCACAAGGTATTGCCGATTATCAACGTATTTTGTCAACAGGTTTGAGTGATAAAATGCTACAATACGAACAGATAAAAGCGCAAAAAGAATTGGCTTTGTCTGCCAACGCCAAAGTGGTCATTATGAATGGTAAATCTGCACCGATACTGATTGGACAGTAAAATCACACTCGAATATCCAATAAAAAGCCGCTTTTGTCTATCAAAAGTGGCTTTTGCTTTTATAAAAACGACTTTCGTGTTTTGGAAAATGCTCGTTCTTTAATAATTTTTTTATGATAGTACTTAGTTCTACTTTGGCACTTTAAAATAGGGAAGGGGCTATGCCCGGAAAAAGGGATTGACGGATGATTTTGCTACCGAGGTTAAGCACCTACGGCGCAAAAAGTCCATGCGTAGATTGCGC
>JAYTUR010000414.1:0-1863 GCA_043744475.1 Saprospiraceae bacterium
CATGGCACGCATCGGGTGTGTTTAGATGCTATTTTTCAAGCCATTAATGAGTTAAAACATGAAGAATGGATGAAAGAATGTACCGTTTGGCTCTATCGCGGTGCATGGCATGAGTGGGAATTGGAAAATATTGATATGGCCGTACCGATTAGTCCTGACGAGTTATTGCGCAAACGTCGTGCGATTTTCAAGCATCAAAGTCAGAAAGACCGTCCGTTGTTCCCGGGTTCAGATTCGAGGCAGTTTTGGCAACGGGCAGAGGAACGCAATAGAGGAACGGCGAAGGCTTTTGATGCTTTAGGTTTGCCTGAATATGAGGCGATTGAAGCGTTTAAGCGGTGGTACTTTTAATAATTTTCCCTACACGAATTTCATAAATTACACGAATTAAAGAAGATAAATCCAATTTGCTTAATTCGTGTAATTTGTGAAATTCGTGTAGGGAAAACATCTAATTCACGACAATTTGCTTTGAAAACACCTTGTCGCCTTGTTGTATTTTAACCACAACAACACCTTTGGCGTATTCATTCAAATCAAAACGTTGGTTGTATTGACCATTGAAATCTTTGATATTTTGTTGAAAAAGCACCTTTCCCGATAGGTCAATAAACGACACATTTGTAGGAACGGCTTCACCAACAAAACTGACATTCACCATGTCTTTTGTCGGGTTAGGCGATGCCGCAAAATTGTTCAATTCCAAACGTCCCATGTTTGAAGGGGTATTAACTTGTTCTCCTTCTTGACCTTTTGGCACAACAATAACATTTTCGTCACGTGGTTTGCAAGCCTTCAAAGTAGCGCGAATTTGTTTCTCTTCTCCTGCATGTAGGTAAGCAATTCTAACCGATTCCTTAGGTTTGTATTTTGCAATTTCATCCCATAAGTCTTGATGCGTTTTGACGCGTATGCCATTGACGGCAGTAATGACATCGCCCATTTGCATATCGGCTTCTTTGGCAGCACTGACTTGTGTAAAATCATTGATAAAAGCCCCGCGTTGCGTTGCAATGACTTTTGATGAGGTATAAACGCCCAAACAAGCCTCTTTTTCTTGCTCAACATCATACGTCCACGCCATATTATTCTGTCCTAACGTCGCAACAGCGTTTTTTGTCTGACCATCACGGTCATAAACAATGGCAACTTTTTCATTAGCTTTAACATTTTGCATAAACGCAGAAATATCGCGGAAACTATTTATCGGCGTTTTATTGAGTTGCAAAATCACATCGTCGTCTTTCAAACCTGCTTTTGCCGCACCAGAATTACGCGTGACTGTCACACGCACACCTTCGGGCAATTTTTCTCTCGCATGTAATTCACTGACACCTAAAAAGCCTTTTTTGGATTCACAAACAACACCAGACAAAGCTTGAGGGTCTTGAATTGAATACCCATTAAGGCGTAAAGTTGTAGCAGAATTTAATTTTTCAGACCCATTCGGCATGGCTCGTTCAACGATATGAGCCGTCGCATCAGGGTGTATTTTTTTCTGCTCATCAATATATTTCTGAACATCAAAATTTTTGGCTTCTTCACCCGACTTCATCAAAGTCGTGGTGTTTATCGTGCCATCTACATTGGTACTGCGAATGGTGACAACGATTTTTTTATTTTCCATCGGTTTTTGCGCTTTGGCTACATTACTAAAAATAATTAAGCATAAAACCGTGGACGTTAAGAAAGTAAATTTCTTCTTCATGCTAAAGTTTGTTTTATTTAATGATTAAATACGAAGTCATTTATGATTTACAATAATGACATATTTTTGAACGCTAATTGGAATCATTTGCTCTGTCATTGCGAGGAACGAAGCAATCTGCTAAAACTAAACAGATTGCCTCGTTCCTCGCAATG
>JAYTUR010000415.1:0-7130 GCA_043744475.1 Saprospiraceae bacterium
TTTCTTATGAAATACTTTTTTACTTTTCATTTTTTGCGTTGTTTTGTTGCAATTTAGCGACTCAAAAATGAAAAAAAATAGTCAACTCATAGTTAGTTCTAACGACCTCATCGAGGCAAAATACAACTTCAGTTTGTGGCAGAAGCGGGTTTTTGTATATATGGTGAGCCTCATAAACAAGAACGACAAGGGCTTTAATCTACAAAGAATATACGTGCGTGACTTGTTAAATTTCTTCGCAGTCAAAAGCCGTGACGATTACGATACGATTATGCGCGTGCCTGAAAGCCTGTTTAATTCCCGTATTCATGTCCCTTATTACTCGGAAGAAGGGCTGAAACGTTGGCGTAATACACGTATTATTTCAACATACACAGAACCTGCCGACCGTGACGAACGCAATTCCTACATAGAATTGCAATTCAATAATGATTTGAAAGAACATTTACTTGAATTACACGAAACGTTCACAAAATACGATATACGAAATATCATCGAATTACGCAGTGTCTATTCATTTCGGATGTATGAATTAATGAAAAGTCGCCGTTACCGGCGCGATTTACTGACGATTGGGGTTGACGAATTAAAAGAAATTTTAGATGTTGAAACCAAGTATAAAAACTACGCTGATTTTAAGCGTTTTGTCCTCCTGCAAGGGCAAAAAGACTTAGCTAAATTTTGTGATATAGCTTATACTTTTCAAGAAAAAAAAGAAGGCAAAAAAGTTAAAACACTGATATTCAGTGTTTTCGACAATCAGTCTGAAAAATCACGCATCAAAGAATCGGCACCGCAAAATCAAACTTTAACTGTTCTACCATCGGAAGCAACGCCGCTTTTTGCTGAAATCTTTATCAAGGTAAAAGGGTGGGGGATAAGCTCTGAAGTGCTGCAACTGCTCATCGAAACGCAACCAGAAGAGGCTCTACGCAATGGTGTTGATTATACGGAATGGGCAAAACGAGAAGGAAAAATTAAGGACAATGTTGCTGGTTTTTTCATAACAGCGGTAAAAAATCGTTATACCACCCCTCAGTATGAAGCCGAAAAAAAGCGCGTTCAAAATACCAAAGTGGCAAAACAACAAGCTGCGGAGGTTAAACAGCTCAATACTGTCCTTAAAACTGTCAAAGAAGAGTACCAATCGGCGATAAATAATGCTGTTCGGGGGCTTACAGAGGTTGATGCAACGGTCGTTACCCTTGCTGTGGCAGCTATAAAAGCAGAAAATAGAGGCTATTTTGCACTAAAAGGTGTAAATCCCGATAACCTTACTTTGGAAAATTTTAGAGAAGATAAAATACTGAGGGGTATGGTTATTCAACAAATTCAGGTTCAAAATCCGACGTATTTTGCAGATATAATTGAAAAATTTAAGCCTCAAATTCAGGATTTAGAGTTGAGAATTAAGGGTTTGAAATAAAAAAAAGCATAAAAATCATGCAAAATTTTACACACCTCGATGCCGATGGCAATCCGTCCATGGTAGATGTTTCCGAAAAAAAGATAACAAAACGCACAGCTCGCGCACAAGCTATTGTGGTCTTAAACGACGAAATTTTAAGCCATTTTGAGCAAAATGACATCAAAACTAAGAAAGGCTCGGTCTTTCAAACAGCTATTATTGCGGGTGTTATGGGTGCAAAAAAGACAGGCGATTTGATTCCTTTGTGCCACCCTTTGGGTATGGAAAACTGCCAAATTGACATTTTTTTGAACGAAAAACGCGAAGTTGTTATTGATTGTACCGCAAGTGTAACAGCAAAAACAGGTGTCGAAATGGAAGCCTTGACAGGAGCAACAGTGGCAGCGTTGACGATTTATGATATGTGCAAAGCTTTTTCGCACGACATTGAAATCCAATCAGTCAAACTGATTGAGAAAACGGGGGGGAAGCGCGATTTTCGGAGAGATTAATAGACAAACGGCAAAAACTTCTTTTTCCCACGAGCATAGTCTTCGTATTCAGAACCAAATACTTGCCGCAATTTGCGCTCTTCAAACTCGATACCGATAATGATATAAACGATGCTAAAACCAACGGAAACGGCAATTGTCCATGTTGGTTGGACTAAGAAAATGCCTATAAAAAAAACGGTCGAACCAAAATATAATGGGTGCCTAACAAGGGTGTATAAACCTGTCGTCACTAAGCCAGAAGACTCTGAATTGGCGGAAAAACCTAAAAAAGCGGATAAATTAATGTTTTTGAAAGCCAATTTCAGCAACCCTAGACTTACAACAACAAAACCGCAGCCGATGCCAAAAGTAAAATATGTTCGTTCAAATATCTTTTCTGATGGCATTTTAAGGAGTTGAAAAACAATACCTATTAAAAAGAATGCAGCAACGGCATTGTACAGCAAACGATACTGAGGGGGGGCAATTTTCATTTTATTTTCAAAAAAAGCCTTGACTTTTGTCGCAGCGAGTAAGCTATGAGAGATAAAAAAGAGTAACCAAAGAGCAATTAGTATTATCATTTTGCAGATTTTGCCGAAAATTACACATTTTGTGTTTGATTTGGACAAAAAGAAAACAGGCGGTTCATACTTTCGCATGAGCCGCCTGTTTTCAACTAAGCCAACCAATTGTTTGCTATAAGGTATGCCTATAACAAAAATATTTTTTTAATATCCCGGATTTTGCTCTGTATGGACAAAAGACGAGTCCAAAAGCGTAGGTGCGATTTCATTTTTTGTTTCTTGAACCACCGTAATACGCACATCGCCATTAACAGCCGATGCTGCTGTGTTGAGTTCAGCCGTAAAGCCGTTCTCTTTCAATAGTTCTGAAATACGGTTTACCAATGTGTCACTTGAAGGATGATATGCGATGCGGATTTCCATGATATTTATGTTTAAATTTTTGATAAAAATAATTCATTTTTAATAATAAAACAAAGATAAGCTATCAGCGATAAATTCGCAAATGGAAAATTATCAGCTTTACGAAATTTAACCGCTTTTCGCTAATTTTTTAAACGTGCATATTGGTATGAAATAGCTTATTTTGCTTATTTTTGCTATAAAAATGCTTGTTTATCGTGCTTTTTTGTTGTAAATAAGTATTTACGCATTCTTTAAAATTACGACTTTCACGACTTCTTTTGTACTTTAATTTTTATAAAAAAAAGGAAAAATGCCTAAAAAATATACAATTATAGTTACGGATGGCTATGCTTTGAGTCGCAAAGACGTATCATGGCAAGGCTTTGAACGGTTTGGGAAAGTGACGATTTTTGATTTTACACACCCCGATGAATTACTCAATCGTATCAAAGAAGCTGACATTCTGATTGTCAATAAAACAGTTATTTCTGCTGAAACGATAGCGGTAATGCCGCATCTTAAATACATCGGTGTGACCGCAACAGGCTATAATAATGTAGATGCAAAGGCAGCGGCGGCACGAAATATTCCTGTTTGCAATGTTGCAGGTTATGGTTCGCAAACAGTGGCGCAGCATGTTTTTGCTTTGATTTTAGAATTGACAAATCAAGTTTACGTGCATCACACGGCCGTTCAAGCAGGAGAATGGGGGAGGCAGCCACATTTTTGTATCACTAAAACACCGTTGACGGAGCTGTCGGGTAAGACATTAGGCATTTATGGTTTTAGTGGCATTGGGCAGGAAGTCGCTAAAATAGGTCGTGCTTTTGGTATGAAAATCATCGTTCATAGGCGACATACTGAGGGGGCTAAACCGCGTGGGTTGCGTTATGTATCGCTCGATGATTTATTCTTACAAAGCGATGTTTTGACTTTAAATGCGTCTTTAAATGCTGATAATCAAGGACTTATCAATCTCTCAAACTTAAAGAAAATGAAACCAACCGCTTTGATTATCAATACAGCACGCGGTGGTTTTATCGTCGAAAAGGATTTGAAAAAGGCATTAGAAACAGGCATCATCGCAGGGGCAGGGCTTGATGTTTTGACAACAGAACCGCCTACTGGGGGGTCGGTTTTGATGGGCGTGAAAAACTGTTTGATAACGCCGCACAATGCGTGGGCGGCGTTAGAAGCCCGTCAACGCTTGATGCTTCTGGCAGAAGATAATGTTCGCGCATTTTTGAAAGGAAAGGCAAAGAATGTGGTGAATTTGATGTAAAAAACTTGACGCAAGTTTTGAAACTTGCGTCAAGTTGAAGTCAAATTACTCCACCAATATCATCGCCGAAATAGGCTTTACAATCACTTCATCGCCTTTAAAATCGCGTTTACTCTTCATATTGACTTGTTCGCCGTCGAGGATAATACGCCATTTTCCTTTTGGAATTTTAAAACGCCCCCCCTCAGTATTTGCATTCAAAATGACGATAATGCGTTCCCATTTGTCGCCTACAGCCTTGCCGTCGAGGGTGTACATAATGACATTAGGCGTTTTAACAAATACTTTACTGTCAAAAGACAAAGGTTCGATGAATCGCAAATGCTTTTGAATATCAGCTGTATTTGTCATGCGAAAAGCTGGGTGTGCCTTACGCATCGCTATTAAGTTTTTATAAAAATTAAAGACATTTATGTATTTCGCCTTGCGCGACCAGTCTATTTGATTGATGTCATCGGGTTTATTAAATGAGTTTTCTTCGCCATTTTTAGTTCTCAAAAACTCCATACCTGCATGAATAAAAGGAATGCCTTGCGAAGTCAATATTGTTGCCATCGCAAGTTTGTCCATTTTGATGCGGTCGCTTTCAGGAGCATTAGGGTTTGAGTTCAAAAGCCTATCCCAAAGCGTGTGGTTGTCGTGACATTCGGCATAATTTATACATTGATACGGCTCTGCTGCCCATGGTTCTTTGGTCCAACGGGCTTTATCGTAGGCGACTTGTGGGTGTTTTGTGGCTGCAACAATACCCAATTTGACAGTTTCTTCCATATCGGGATGACCGCTAACAAAACCTTTGTCTTTGGCATCAAATACCCAACCTTTTAAGCCATCGCGCATGTCATCTGAAAAGGCGGCGATGCGGTCAAATTGACTGGCGTTTTGTTTAACAGCGCGCTTTTCAGGTGCTAAAGGGGAGTCGCCTGCATTCCAACCTTCGCCATATAGTAGTATATTAGGCTTTATGTCGTGTAGTTTTTTGGAAATCAAGTTCATTGTCTCGATGTCGTGAATACCCATCAAATCGAAGCGAAAACCGTCAATATGGTACTCTTTGACCCAATGTTCAAGGCTTTCGAGCATAAATTTACGCATCATTGGTCGGTCACTTGCCGTTTCGTTGCCGCAAGCAGAGGCGTTTGACCATTTGCCATCAGCCGTTTGCCGATGATAATAATTGGGCACGATTTGATGAAAATAAGACTCTTCGCCAAACATCGTGTGGTTGTAAACGACATCCATAACAACGCGCAGACCTACATTGTGCATGGCTTTCACCATTTCTTTGAATTCTTGAATCCTTACTGAGGGGTCGGCTGGATTCGTCGAATATGAACCTTCTGGCACGTTATAGTTCAATGGGTCGTAACCCCAATTATATTTTTTGTAGTTAGGGTCTCCAATTTTGGATTCATCAACGGTATAAAAATCATAAGTCGGTAGGAGGTGAACATGCGTCACGCCCAATTCTTTGATATGTGCCAAACCTGTTTTGATTTTTTGCCCCCCCTCAGTATAAGTCGTCTTTTTTTCAGCTAAACCGATGAATTTTCCTTTGTTTTTGATGCCCGAATTGTCTGAAATAGAGGCATCGCGGACGTGTAATTCGTAAATAACAGCATCGGTGGCGTGTTGGAAATCGGGGCTTTTGTCTGTGTTCCAACCTTTTGGACTTGTCGCCTCGAGGTCAATAACAGCGGCACGTAAACCATTTGTGCCAACGGCTTTGGCATATATATCAACGGCTTCTTTCATGGTCTTACCGTCTGATGTGGTCACTTGAACGGTGTAAAACTGTCCTGTGCGATTACCTACTGCGTGGTGCGACCACGTGCCTTTGTCGCCTTTCGTCATTTTAACCGTTTCGATTAAGTCCGAATTATTGGCAGTAGGTGTACCATTTTTATAAAACCTTAAAGTGACTTCTTTGGCGGTAGGCGACCAAATTTTTATGTCTGCATACTGAGGGGTATAAGTTAATCCCAAATCGGTGCCTTCGTAAGTCGGCAAATCTGCCCACCAATTGCTTTGTGCTGTCATCATTGAAAAAAGAAAGAAAAAAGTGAAAAGTAAAAAGAATCGTTTTATCATTTTTTAAAATTTGTGTTAAGTTAAAATTGCGGGTTGAAGCTACGAAAATTTTTATTTTCCGTCTTTAGGATTTGAAAATGCTGTATGTTAAACCTTTAAATCAACAATAATGAAACGTTTCTTAACACTTATTTTATTGCTTTGTCTTTTTGGAAATTGCCTTTTGGCTTAAAAGATATCTAAAAATGCACCTCAATCATGGCTTGCGTTAGAAGTCAGTGTACCTATTATTATGAAAGAGCATACAAGATTTAAAATTCCTTTAAAAATTGAATTTCAAAAAAGGAAAGATAACTGGGGCATTGGTATCGAACGACGGGTTGTTTACATCGAACATTCTATTAAAAGTATCGGATAGACGGGTTGTTTTAATTCATTATTTGATGCTTTGGATAGACAGCAAGAAGCCTGTAAAACGTGCGATTTACTGTCCAAAGGACTCCTTGTGGAGAGGGAGGCAATGACAATGCAAAAACAGTCGGGTTAATAGAAAAGCCGTAGAATATCTGGTATTCTACGGCTTTTTTATTAATTCAGATATCTTACAAGTGTTTGATTCAGTTGTATGAAACGACATTGTGGTAAAGTTAAGCAGGAACTGGTTGTGCCTTTCTTCAGAATTTATCTTTTCAGCGGTTTTTTCAACCAAATTAAATTTCATTAAACGACGCTTACGTTTAGGAAACTTTTAGCATTTCTTAAACATGGTAGTCTAAACAATAGAATATACTGCCATTAAAAACGCTTTCTACTTTTTGAGACAACCTCTTTTTCTTTTTATAAATTGACCAAAACATCTGTCAGAGCCGCTATATCTGCATCATCATTATATATATTGGGCGAAATACGTACAAATTCACCACGAACAGACACATGAATTTGCCGTTCTTTCAAAACTGCCAGCATTTTTTCAACGGAGATAT
>JAYTUR010000416.1:0-1862 GCA_043744475.1 Saprospiraceae bacterium
ATTATCGGCACGGCCAATAATCCACGCCAATTATTGAGAATGAGCACCCGTTTTTTTGAAGAAAATGGAAAAGTTCAAGTCACTTATGGTAGTACAAAAGCCGAAGTTGGTGTGACAAAATCAGGCACTAATTACCTTTTGAAATGGGTGACAAAAAGCGGAACGGTTACTACGGAACACATCATTGCTCTTGTACCTTTTAAGTCAACGTGTGCTGTGCCAAATGCTGAATATTTGACCGTAAAAGGGCGTTTTGTCAATGATATTTGTGGTAATTCAGTCATTATTCAAGGCGTAAACATCGGTTCGCACAATTGGGGTTATGGACCTTTGACAAATAATGCCGACATTTTGGAAATCAAAAAAACCAATGCCAATACCATTCGCATTCCGTGGTATGTGCAACCGACCGACCCCAATCAAACGCTTTTTAGTTTGCAAAACTTGGACAATCTGATAGGGCTTTGCGCTCAAAATCAGCTGATTGCTGTCGTTGATGTCCACGATATAACTTCAAACAATGATGCAAATTTGTTTCAAAACATCGCTTTAAATTGGTGGAAACGCCCTGATGTCGTCAATTTGATAAAAAAATATGAGAAAAACCTCATCTTGAATATTGCCAACGAATACGGTCACTATCAATGGACGGGCGGCGGGCAAGCCCCAAAAGATGCGTTTGAGACTTTGTACAAAGGAGCTATCACTCAGTTGCGCGGCGCAGGCATACGTGTACCTTTGATGATTGACGCACCAGATGGGGGCAACGCACATGAAGTTTTGTTGGAAAAAGGACAAAGTCTTTTGAATCACGACCCTCTGAAAAACGTCATTTTCAGCGTCCATACCTATTGGGCGCGTTTTAAATTCAACTTGGACAATGCGGGCAATGTCATCAACACAAAGCCCAATTATCTCACGGATGTTCAGAATCAAATTGTCAACATCAAAAACAGCAATCTGTGCTTCGTACTTGGCGAAGTTGCCAATCAGCAAGAAGGCAATGTCAATTGTCAATACGATATAACGGACGTTTACAAAGCGGTTTTGACGGCTTCGCAAGCCAACAGCATGAGTTGGTTGACGTGGATGTGGCATTACGATTTTTGCCCCGATAGGCAAATGTCTAACAATAATACTTTCACTAATTTGTCTGTTTTTGGCAACGATATTATCTATAACACTGTGTATGGGTTGAAATCAACAACTAAACCAGTAAAATTTTCTTGTCCGTAATGCAAAGTTACCCCTCAGTATTTTTTTAGAGACTAATTAATAGGGTGATTTGTAGATTCGAGCATTGGATAGTTATATTTTTCGCTCATAACTATCGGATATTTTTAAAATATCCGATAGTTGATATAACCCATTAAGGCTCTCATGTAGAAATCACCCTATCAATATATAATTCCGCTTTTAGAAAAATAATAATTTTTAATCTTTAAAAGCAAAAAAAAAATGAAATCCATTATCGCATTCATCCTGTTTTTGCCTTTAACAATGCAAGCACAAACCCTTTATGAACAAAGAATAAAATCCAATGCGCAAGTTCATACTACTACAGCTGTGCTTTTATACAGAAAAGGCGAATGGTCAACTTGGCAACGAAAAGAGGGTGTTGAGTATCGCTATCGGTGGGGTTTGAAAACGCAGGAAAGTCTTTACAAAACGCAAATTGATGCGATTTTTGAAATAAAAAACACCACAAATGCCAACTGGAATGGCGCAGCACGTTCTTTGAAATGCGATGCAGAACAACTTTCGGGTTTTCAAAAAACGGTATTTTTAAAACCCCATGAAACGCAAACCTTTGCGTTTTTGACACCCAATTGTGGGACAGTTGACAACCCACGTTTTAAGCC
>JAYTUR010000417.1:0-7090 GCA_043744475.1 Saprospiraceae bacterium
GGCATCACTCCAACCAACAATCGTTACAGCGTGGTCAATATCATTGGCATTGCCGTTGCTTGCATAACCATTGTAAACACCACTTTTGTAAGCATAAAAGCTTGAAATACCTGCTCTCATATACGTCACGACTGAACCATAAGCCTTAATGTAGTTCTGAATCGTCTCACGAGAAGCTGACATGCTTATTTGTCCCCAGCTATAAGCGCGGAAAATTTTTGGCGTAACGGTACAAGCCTGATTAACACCGGCGTAAGGCTTGCTGCTTTCATTGGTTGTGCCAAAACAACGGATGTAATCGAAAGCACGGTCAGACCAACCGCCACTGCAACTACCCGCGTCCACGCCACTACATGTTTTGCCACAGTTAACGATGTCTTGTTCAGACAAATCAGAGGCTTTACCATAGAATTTTTTGAAAGCGGTTTCATAACCCGCCGCCGATGCAAATGCCCAACAGCTACCACAACCACCTTGGTTTCTAATCGGTGATAAGTAGCCATAAGTACCCGCATACCATGAAGCTCCAGCACTGCCAGTACCGACACCGTCACTTTGAATTGTGGTATTAGGCACAGCGATTTTAGCTTTTTGTAAGTCTTCAGCAGCTTTTTTAAAGATTTTCTGATTCAACTCCTCTTGTTGTTGAATGGCTGATTCGCTGATGGCTTTTGGCGGTTTAGCTCCCAACAGTTCCTCTGGTGTACGGTCTAATGCTTCTGTGTAACCGACTTCAAAAGATAGTTTTTTGCTAGCTACTTCAGTTTGAATGGCACTTAAACGTGTTTTGATAGCAGGACTCATGCGGAGTTCGCGCGCTTTGAACAATTGGTCGCTAGCGACTTTGGATTGAACGGTGCGCAATGGGTCGTTTTGTGCATTTGTCGAACAAGTACATGCAAGGACAAATAAGAGGCTCATTAAGCCTGAAATACGAAGTGTTTTCATTTTGAAAATGTTAAATGTTAGTAAATGATTGTTAATGAAAATTAAGCATGATGCTTATAATTGTTGTTGAAATTGTATAGGGGTCATTCTCCTACGCATGGCAGGGTTAGGTTAATCTCAATAAATGAAGGATTCAGTAAATAAAATCGAATCGTTGCAGTGATAGCCTAAATCGGTTGTTACGGTAATTGAGAATCATTTGGTTGATACTAAGAGTTTCCATTTGGTCATTTAAGAACGCTTTCATCAGGTTTTCTGTGTTTTTACTTAAAAAATACTGAGGGGGGGTACTTTGTCTATTGCATTATGAATCAATGACTTATTTCATCATCACATCCGCAACCATGTTTTCGTTCGCAAATCATCTGTGAAGCGAATCAAAGGGTTGCCGTTGCCGCGTAAATCATTGCCACCTGTTGTGATAATGACTTTCATGGTTGTTGAAGCGATACTGACATTGATGGTAGAGGTTAAACCTAAAACTAAAAACAAGCAAACTTTGATTGTTGATAATAAAATGGTTTTCATGATTTTATTAGATTATAAAATTTAGTGAATTATAATTAGTACTGCTAAACAGTTTTCGATTTGATAGTGTAAAGGCGGCTCAAATTTTTAATGAAAAGGGGCATTTTATTTTAAAATAATTATTTTCATTGGTTTTCTAAGGGTGTTGTTTTGAAGAAAAAGCCGCTTTAAAAGGCGTTTTTCTATCTATTGTTTGCCATTTGGTCTTTAACTGTTTTTTATTTGATTCTTTCCTTTTTTGTGTTTTGATGATACAAGGTAGGATGCCATGAGACGGTAGTAAATTAGAAAAACAAGACACACATCCCTTGGTGGCGAAACCGATTTTAGATTAGACACCTTAAAACCCAACTTTTGGTTAAACTCAACGATTGGATTGCCCCTCAAAACAAGCCGCTTTAATTTAGCACCTGATGTAAATTATTCATTAAACCTATGAAAATCATTGAGCAATAACGGTCATTCATAGGGGGACCCTTGCAGTCGCCCTTGTGCGCGAATGACGGCCGTTTATTGTTAATGCCACCGATTAGTGTGACCGCAAGGGTCGCCCTTATGAATGGGCAACATTAATCAATAGTAAATTTCTTTTTATAATGTAAGCCGTTCCTTAGCGGGACGGCTTTTTAGTCGTAAAAACAAAGTTTATTGTTCAATCAATGGCTTAACATATTAAAGTAGCGTGATTCATTGATTACAAAAAAAAATAGTTTCTGCTGAAAATAAAGCTGCTTTATTTAAACCTATTGTTATAATCCTTTTAAACATATATATTTGCAGATGGGTGATGCTGTGGTTGCAGCAACCTTCTTTCGGTATTACAAAACATACAAATTCTATTCAGCATGAAAAATTGTCCACACAAACGATTATTGATTTTATTCATTTTCTTTTCCATAATGACTTCAATCAAAAGTCAAAATAATTGCTTAAACTTTGATGGTATTAATGATTACGTAGATTGTGGTAGCAGATTGCCACAGAGTTACACGAAAGAAGCATGGATTTATATCACGGATATAAGTAAGGTTAACAATATTGTTTCAGGTGAGCCTGACTCTCCACACGCCTTTTGGGTGAATGGCAATAGACTTTCCGCGGGTCACAATGGTGTTTTTGATTACGTAACAGACCCAAACGTTTTATTAGCAAATACGTGGTATCATGTGGCAGTGACATACGAAACGCCTAATGGTACGGGGGGGAATAACGGTACGATGAAGTTGTATAAAAATGGTGTATTGGTTGGCACGCCTAATACAGGCGTACAACCTATAAATTCGAATGCTCATGTCTATATTGGTAATTATAATAACGGCTTTAACGTCTTTGCTGGCAATATTGATGAAGTTCGGATGTGGAATGTTGCCAGAACGGCTACTGAGATTGCGAACAATATGAATACTTCCTTTTCTATGCCCCAAACAAACTTGATTGCTAATTTTCGATTCAATCAAGGCGTGGCAGGAGGCGATAATACAGGTAATTTTATATTGGTTGACGACTCCGCAATTCATCAAAACGGTGATATTCGTAACTTTAACCTCATTGGCAGTACCTCTAATTTCATCACATCAATGTGGAGTATTTTGCCCGTCGAGTTATTGAATTTCAACGGCAAAAGGATTGAATCAACTCTTTATGGCTCGCCCAGTAACTTATTAACGTGGCAGACAGCCAATGAAATAAATAATAAAGGTTTCCAAGTAGAAAGGCTTAACATATCGGCTAACCGTTGGGATGTATTGGGTTTTGTTCCTGCCCAGGGCAAACAAGCCAGTTATGAATTCACGGACAATACACCTCTTCCGACGAGTTATTATCATTTGCGGCAAATAGATAATGACGGCAAAGAAGTCGTGTCTAAAACCATATCAGTGGTACATAATGGTTCAAATGGTTTGAAAATCTATCCAACTATTGTTTCTAATAATTTTTTAAATATTGAAGTCAGTTCATCGAGCGGAAATACTGAGGGGTCTGTTTTTAATATTTATAATCTATTGGGTCAACAAGTACTTAACGGAAAGCTGAAACAACAAATGGATATATCCGTTTTGCCGATAGGCACGTATATCATCAAAGTTGGAACGGAACAGGCGAAGTTTATTAAGCAATGAAACAAAGCGTTTAGAACATGATTTTCACATGAAATAACAAATATAAATCACTCCAAATTTTATAACAAAAGAAAACGTGCTAAAAAAGAAGCTTCTTTTAAAGATTTCGTTAGAGTTTACGCATTTTAAGAAATAACATCTAAGTCTTTTTATATGTCCGAAGGACTCCTTCGGACAAAAATCAATAAAAAGTAGAAATTAAGGCAAAAAAAAGCTCGAATGTTATAACAATAAAGTTCAGGATGATTCATGTTGTATTTATTACTTTCTATCCATCAAAGCTTTTTTAAAATAGGTGCCTTGACGCGTTAAATTATAGTTCCAGTCCGTAAACAACCGAGGTGCCCATTGCGGGTCAAACACCCAAATGACCCATGAAATGCCTTGTTCATCGCAGTATTTTGTAATGGCATCGCCATACGATTCATCGCTGATAACGGGAACATGTGCGCCGTCTTCTTCTGCACCACTGAAACCAATTTCAGTCAATATTACAGGGTATTTTTCTTTGACAAAACCCCAATCTTTTGCCCATTGGTCTTTCCAAGGTTTTTGCCGCTTCATCGGATAAGGGTGCGACACATACGCGATGCCTTCTATACTGAGGGGGTCGTTGAGAACGGATGTCAAGTCATAAGCCCAATTGAAACCCGCAACCAAAGGAATTGCTGTATTGCCATGCGCTCTGATAATACCTATCATTTCCTCATTGAGCTTTTTCCAATCTGACCATGAACACGTCCCTAATTGACCATTATAAGTCGCTGGTTCATTGAATAATTCAAAAAAAGCGACGGTTGTATTGCCTTTAAAATGTTTTGCCATGGCGCGCCAAAAGTCAAACGTTTCTTTTTGCGTCGTGTCATACATATCGTCTTGATACATTTCTGTGCGCAGGTTGCCGATACTGTGCCAATCCATAATCACATAAATACCCAATTCTGTTGCCCATTGCACCCCATCATCGAGCATTTTGAGGTAGTTCATTTTGCCTTGTTTGCGCCATGCGCGGGGGTGGATAGGAAAACGGACAATGTTTGCACCCCAATTTTTCATTTCTTCAAAATAGGCTTTGTTCCAATGACCAATTGTTTGCAGGCGGTCAGGGTCGCTGGCATTTAAACCTCTGAAAATAAAGGGCTTATCATCGTCTATGACAAAGTTATTGCCTTTTACTTTGATTTGTTTTAATGCAGTTGTTTGACCCGTCGCATAAACGGAAAGGCAGTTTATGGCAAGGATTAAGTATAGTATTCTTTTCATAAAACGTGTTTTAGTTTGTTATTTTATCAGCGTCACATCACCCTTCTTAATCAATGTTTCGCCATCAGTAAACTCAATTTCGGCATAATAGACATATACACCCGACGGCAAGGGTCGGTTTTGCTTTTTGCCATCCCAACCATAAGCCTCGTTGTTGGGTAGAAAGTCCAATTGTTCAAACACCAAAGCACCCCAACGGTCAAAAATGCGGAAAGTCTTGATGCGTCTGACATTAGCATGGTCATAAATGACTAAAACATCATTCACAATATCGTCATTGGGCGAAAAAGCGGTGGGAATGAAGACTTTGTGGCAATCATCGTACTGCACGGCGATGGCATCGGAGGCTGTACCACATTGGTTGGTAATCGTTACGGCATACGTGCCTGGAAACGCAACTGGGTAGGAGGGCAGCGGTGAGTCGTCTTGCCACTTATACGTCGCGGCTTCTGCCCACACGTCGAGACTTAGTTTCTTATATTCGCATAAAACGGTGTCATTGCCCAAATTTACTGAGGGGGGTGCTATGAAATGAAATTTAACGGTATCACTTGCAACACAATTGCCACGCGCCAAATCAACAAAATAAGTACCACCTTTCTGAACAAAAATGATAGAATCTTTTGAGCCTGTTGACCATTTAAAGGTTTTTGCACCACTTCTTGAAGCGTCGAGACGAACAATTTCACCACCACAAAGGGTTTTATCGGGTCCTAAGTCAATCAAAATCGGGTCGCCATTGACGACGAGGGTGACTTCTTGTTTGAACTCTACACCACATCGGTCTGCCACCGTTACGACATAAGTGGTTGTCTCATTCGGTTTGGCAATCGGAGTAGCAATATTTGGGTTGTTCAAACCCGCCGCTGGAGACCAACGATAACTAACGCCGCCGTAGGCTTGCAATTGAATGGTATCACCTCGACACAGATTGGCTTTAGATGGTTTATCTATCAAAGTGGTGAATTTGAAACACACATCTTGTTCATTGTTTGACCCACCTGTTGCGGCAGTAAAACCCCAATATACAAGCGGGTCACCACCAAAAATATCTTTAACAATATCGCCTGTATAAGTCAATTTTAAATCACAATCGAACCACACTTGCAGTTTTTTAGCTGTTGCGTTCCAATTGACGCGTAAACTGTGTTTGTTGCAGTCCTCCACATTGCCGTTTACACCGATGGAAACGGGTCCAGCTAAGGTATTGGGTGTATTGTGGTTGATGTCGCCATTTTTAATCAGCGCAATATGGTCATAAGAAGGGTCAAAACGGGTAAAATTTTGATAAGTATCCATCTCAATGCCAAGGGAAGGATTCACGCCTAAAAAACCCATGCCCTCTCCGGGCTGCCCAATAGACGTACTAACAGGTTGAAAACCAAAGACCATACCATCTGCGCCGTCGGCATCTTTGCAACCGAGAAACACATCGAGGTTGGCATCAAATGACTGCATCAAATCAATTTTCGTTGTGTCCCAAATTGAGCCAACTTTGAAATTGGTGGCATCGGTCAATTGAAAACAACGGTCACCCAAGGGCTTTGCCGAGCCATTGAAGTGAAATTGACCGAACAAAACAGAAAGGCTGTAAAGCCAAAAAAAGAAGATAACTATGTATTTTTTCATTTAGTTGCTAAGATACTGAGGGGAGGGCTTTCTGTCTGTTTTATCGTAATTTTTTATTTTAACCCGACATCTAAATTAAAGACTTTCCAGATTTAACAACATTAATGGGGGTAATGGCTTACCTTTACGCCATACTTACAACAAACGCTTGATAGATGATCCAAATCATTTATCAAGCGTTTGTCATTTGATGACCTTATATGAATATCCAATCTCATACAAGTAATTTTGGCAAGGTTTTCAAGGGATAAAAGGGTTGTCTCAATACTGAAACGAATTTAACAAATAAATACATTACAAAACTTGTTTTTTCAATGAAATCCCATTCACTTACACTAATAATAGTGCTTTTTTCAAGCCTTTACGCGTACAGTCAAAACTGTGGATGCAATCACACCATCACCCAAAGTGGCATTTACACCCAAAGTACAACTCCTGGTGCATTCAATTTGAACGTCTTGCCCGGTCAAACGGTTTGTATCCAAGCAGGTAATTACACTTCTTTGCGATTCAAAGGCTTCATAGGCACAGCAGCACAGCCTATTGTATTTAAGAACTGTGGCGGCTTAGTGACTTTGGGTCATAATTCTTACTATTCGTCA
>JAYTUR010000418.1:0-1846 GCA_043744475.1 Saprospiraceae bacterium
TGGCGATATTGTCGCCCTCGCCCAAACGGGCACTGGCAAGACTGCCGCTTTCGGTTTACCACTTTTACAACTTATTGACTTAACAGAACGCCACGTTCAGGGCTTGATTTTATGCCCTACTCGTGAGTTATGCGTTCAAGTGGCGAGCGATTTGGTCAATTATGCCAAATATGCACCCAAGTGTAAGGTCACTGCTGTTTATGGTGGTGCAAGCATCGATACGCAGATTCGTCAAATCAAGGCGGGTACTCAAATCATCGTCGCAACGCCAGGTCGTTTGATTGACTTGATTGACCGCGGTGCGGTCAAATTAGACCAAATGAAACGCCTTGTCCTCGACGAAGCGGACGAGATGCTCAATATGGGTTTCAAAGACGATTTAGACATCATCTTAAAATCGGCGACCAATAAACAATCTGTTTGGTTATTTTCAGCTACAATGTCTAATGAGGTGCGTGCTATTTCTCGCAACTACATGACAAATCCAACGGAATTAACTTCTGGCAGACGCAACGAAACAAACGAAAATATTGACCACGTGTATTATGTCTGTCGTGCTGACGACCGTTATTCAGTTTTGAAACGTGTTGTTGACTCACATCCAGGCATTTTCGGCTTGATTTTCTGCCGTACCAAGGCTGAAACCAAAGAAGTGGCGGAGCAAATGACCCGTGACGGTTATAACAGCGATGCATTACATGGTGATTTGTCGCAAAATGACCGTGACCGCGTGATGTTGCGTTTCCGAGAAAACAATTTGCAATTATTGATTGCAACGGACGTAGCAGCGCGTGGTATTGACGTAAGCGATATTACACACGTTATCAACTATGGTTTGCCTGACGATATTGAAGTCTATACACACAGAAGTGGTCGTACAGGTCGTGCTGGTAAAAAAGGTACTGCGATTACGATTGTGACCACAAAATACGAGGAGCGCATTCCGCAAATTGAGCGCATGAATAAGGCGAAATTTACGAAATTGGCGATTCCTACGGGCGTTGAAGTGTGTGAAGCGCAATTGATGCAAATCGTCAAAAATGTGCATGAAACTGAAATTCAACACTCTGAAATTGAGCCATATTTACCCGCTATTTATGACGAATTGAAGGACTTATCGAAAGAAGAGTTAATCAAACGGTTTGCGAGTGTGGAATTCAATCGCTTTTTGTCGTACTACAAAGATGCACCCGATTTGAATCCGCGCCGCAGACGCGATGCCTCAACCAGCAGTGGCGCAGGTGATGCACGTTCTCCAAGGTCAAATGGTCAATATGCCCGTCTTTTTGTCAATATTGGTGAAATGGATGGCTTGAACAAACGCGATTTTATCAATCTTTTGGGTGAAAATTTCAATGTGCCAAACGCCGCTATCGGACGTGTGGACATCAAAAAATCTTATTTACATTTCGATGTTGAGCCAAATTTTGTAGAGCGTTTGAAAAGCGGTTTGCAAAAAGCGACTTTTAACGGACGCAAACTCCGCGTTGATGATGCGACTGAATCAAAAGATTCTTCAGGTGGCGGCAGGTCTTCTTTTGGTGATAAAAAAAGTTATTCAGATAGACCAAAATCTGATTCTGATTTCGATAGAAAGAAAAAAGACAGAGATAAGCGTAAGAAAGCTTGGTAAAAAGTCTTTTTAGAACATAAAAAAAAGCGTCGAATACCCCCTCAGTATTTGACGCTTTTTTTTTACGCCAACTGCATTTCAGTTCACTTTGAGTCTTATTTTATTGGTTTTTTGCAGAAATTTCGGATAAATCGTTATTTTTGTTACTAAAAATAATTCTTATGGAAGCCTTAACTGTATTCACAACCAATCAAGAGCAAAGCCGCGCCCTCA
>JAYTUR010000419.1:0-7057 GCA_043744475.1 Saprospiraceae bacterium
GGTTATTGACATTGTACGCTCCGATTGTCTCTGAACTTGTTGTTACAATGTCTTGTCCACAAGAATTTAAAACAAAAACGATTGATAACATAGGTATTAGATAAAACTTCATAATTATTATTTTTTACGTGGATGAAAAAAAAATGCAATATTAGAGCCCTACTTTTAGACGGTTTTTCCAATAATTAACCAGTAGGCGAATACTTTTCCCAAAACACCCCACCCAACACCCAAACCAACGAACGTCGGCGCTGGTGTCGGTGTTTTAGCTATCGTAGTTAAAATTTATGAACATCCTGTAATATACGACCACACAACATCGCGTTAAATAAAAAATACCCTCGCCACCAAAAGCGACAAGGGTATTTTTTATCATTGAAATCCTAAAATCAGTGATTTTATAAGTCCAGCAATAAAGCAGTTGGGTCTTCCAATAACTCCTTCACTTTCACTAAAAACGTTACAGAAGTGGAACCGTCAATGATGCGGTGGTCATAACTCAAAGCCAAATACATCATCGGACGAACAACGATTTGACCATCAACGACAACAGCACGGTCTTTTGTGGCGTGCATACCCAAAATAGCCGATTGAGGCTCATTGATAATGGGTGTGGACATCAAAGAACCGAAAACACCGCCGTTTGTAATGGTAAACGTACCGCCAGACATTTCTTCCAAAGTCAATTTGCCATCGCGGGCTTTGCTTGCCAAGCCTTTCAATTGTTTTTCAAAATCAGCAAAACCCATTGATTCTACATTACGAATCGGCGGTACAACAAGACCATTTGGCGTTGAAATCGCTAATGAAATATCGGCATAGTCGTGGTAAATAATCTCATTTGTTGCGGTGTCAATAGACGCATTGACATCAGGCATTTCCATCAAAACCGCTGCACAAGCCTTCGCAAAAATGGACATAAAACCCAGCTTAATGCCGTATTTTTTAACAAAACGGTCTTGATATTTCTCGCGTAAAGCCAATATACCCGTCATATCCACTTCATTAAAAGTGGTCAACATAGCAGTTGTATTTTTAGCTGAAACAAGACGTTTGGCAATCGTTTGGCGCATACGCGACATTTTCACGCGGCGTTCATTTCTGCCAAAAGCGACTGTCATTGCGAGGGACGAAGCAATCGAGGGGGTCGCTATTTCGGTTTTAGTTTCCGTTTTTGCGACTTCAGGTTTAGGCTTATTTGCCGCCGCTTGTTGCGCATCTTCTTTTGTGATGCGTCCGTCTCTGCCCGTGCCACTGACATCAGCCGTAGCAACGCCTGCTTCTACTAAAATTTTGCCAGCAGCCGGAGAAGGCGTACCTGTTGCGTAAGATGTGGATGCTGTAGCCGTTGTTGCAGCAGCTTTTTGTTCAACTTTTGGTGTTTCTGGTGTGAGGGATGAAGGTGCAGCAGCATCGGTGTCAATTTTAGCGACGACATCGCCGATGCTCAAATCTGACCCTTCAGTAGCGACGTGAATAAGCTTTCCTGCAACTTCTGCGGGCAATTCGAGGGTCGCTTTATCTGATTCGAATTCACAAATGGCTTCATCGCGTTTGACATATTCGCCGTCTGCTTTGAGCCATTGGGATAATGTAACTTCAGTAATAGATTCCGCAATACTCGGAACTTTTATTTCTATAACAGCCATATTTAAGTATAAATTATGAAGCATGAAGTATGAGGTAAAAATGAAGTTAATTCATTTCATCACTCATAATTCATACTTATTTGAAAAACACATACAAAAGTCTATATACGTTCTCACAATACCAAATTTTCAAACACAAATTAGTCCATCATTTCTGCTGCATTTTAAAAACTAAGAGGCTTGCCGTCGGATTATCCTTAGCTTCGTTGCTGATGTACATCGTTCCTTCGGCATCGAAACACAAGCCTTCAGGTTGTGGGAAAAGTGTTTTATCCAATTTGCTCATATCCAAAACTTTACCTTCTGCGCTCAATACGACAAGTGTTCTGTTGATTGCCGATACGATATATATGTGTCCGTTCAAAGGATGTACAGCGATGCCCGACGGACCAAATTCAAATCCTTTAGATGAAGGATTTTCGACATAATCCTTAGTTAATTTCGCAAAAGAATCATCTGTTTTTGTTTTTAAAAAGGCTTGAAAATCAGTGAGTTGTACGTCAAAGGCTTTTTGTACTGAGGGGGTCTGATTCTGTAAATCATAAGCCCAAACAGTTCGTTCACTTGCCCCATCATTTTTATCTCCTTTTGCAGACAGGAGCAAACGATTGTTGAGTTTATCGTACCCTAAGCCTTCGATATTAGCATTTTTGAGGCTTTCAATTTTAAAGATTTGAACATCAAAAGGCGTTTTTTGGAGATTCCAAACTTTAAATAATTTGCCTTTACTCGTCGTTGCCCAAAGTGTATCTTTTACAAACTCAATACCTTCAAAATCGCCCGAATTTTGGAAAATTACTGAGGGGGTCGCTTTACCTGTTTGTTTGTCAATATAAAAAAGTTGCCCGCTTTCGTCTTGAATACAAGCTAATTGGGTACTGTTTGGCGATGTCGTCAAACCAGAAATCTCCCGAAGGGTAGCATCCAAATTAAAGGTTTCTGAAGGATGAGAAAGGTCGTAAGGAAGAACTTTAGATACTGAATTTGTATCGGTGTTTTTGACCGTGTTGGGTTGATTTGAGCAGTTTTGAACTAAGATAAACAATGAGATAAAACCGATTTTTAGGAGCATCGTTTTTTATATTTTATGGATAAAAATATGTTAATACAAGCGTAAAAATACTGAGGGAATATGACAAACACTTATTTTACGTGTAAAATGATTTGATATTTATTTAAAAACTAAAGTGAACAACTATGGCAGAAAATGGAAATAATTCAAATGACTTAAACATTACTCGAGAGCAACTTATCGAAAAAGTAAATCAATCAGATAATATTTTAAAACCTGAAGCTATGTCATACGTCGAAGAATTTATCGAAGAAGGTAAACTAATAGGTAAAGAATTAGGCGTTTATGAAGAAAAAAAACGCACGACCATTTTCTTTTATCAGAAAAAAATGACGCTGCAAATAATAGCAGAATACGTTGATTTACCTATAGAGGAAGTCAAAATAATTATTGAGGAACATGTCCAAAATCGCCAAAGCAACTAAGAATCTTTATTATAATTTCTTCAAAAATACCTGAACTTGTTGCGTCAATTTTTCATTGCCCAATGATTCAGCGACTCCCATCGTTTCTTTTTGAAGTATTTTGGCATTTTCAAGGTCGCCTCCTTTTATCAAAACGAGTGCTTTTTCCACGAGGCATTGTCCTAAAATGAGTTTATTATTGATTTTTCGAGCTACAGCTACAGCTTCATCAAAGTGCTGAATAGCTTTCAAAAAATCATTTTTTAAGGAATAGGTTTCGCCTAAACCCTGTAACGCTTTGGCAATGCCTTTTTGATAATTGAGTTGCTGAGAGCGTTTTAGGCTTTCTTCAAAATGCTGTAAAGCTTCTTTAAATTCTCCTTTTGTCGTATGTAATTTACCAATAAGTTCATGGGCAATACCGATGCCTTGTTTGTCGCCCAATTCGTTGCACATTTTAAGGTCTTCCACCAAATATTCTTCGGCTTTTTCAAAATTACCTTTTACACGCCAGACATTGCCCATACAACCCAAAGCAATAGACGTAAATTGTTTATTACCCAAAAGTTGACATAATTCTAAGCCTTTTTCAAAGCAACGAAGGGCAGCATTTTCGTCTCCTTTTTCAAAATAAACAATACCTAAATTGACACATAAGGTTGATGCACCTGCCAAATTATTATTCTTTTCAGCAATTTCCAATTCTTCACGTTGAATTTTGACCCCCTCAGTATAATCGCCTTGATTCATATATGTCAATCCCAAATTGGAGACAATTTGAGCAGGAGAACGCAAATTATTTTTACGACTGATATGGATACTTTTCACAAAATAATCTTTTGCCATATCATATTCTCCTTGTCGGAAATACAAATTGCCTAAATTGCCATAAGCGCGCGCAATACCTTGATAATCAGTAATTTGCTCAAAATGTGAAGCTGCTTTTTCGAGGTAAGGACGGGCTTCGTCGTAACCACCTTTGAGCATCAGCAATGTACCGACTGCGCTTTGTGCGCGACCTTTGAGGCTTATATCACCTGTACTGGCGGCTTTAAAAAGGGCTTCGTGAAAGGCTATTTCGGAGTCGTACCAACGTCCAATCAATTGCAAAACTTCACCTTTTTTTATTAAAGTTTTGACTAATTCCGTTTCATTATCAACGTTTTTCAACAAACGGTCATAAAAATCAAGGGCTTGTTGATTTTGATAATTTCGACGTGCAAAATCGGCTGCTTTGTGCAAATATTCGAGCGTTTTAGCCTTGATTTCTGCTTGTTCGTAATGGAAAGCGAGGTCAACAAAACGTTGTTCGATATTGTCGTGATAGACCTTTTCTATGGCTTTGGCAATCATAAAATGTAACTCACGTAGGCGTGTTTTCAACTGCATATCATAGACTGCTTCGCGGAGTAACGAATGCCTAAAAATATAGCGCAATTCATTCATGGCGCGCCAAATTTGACCTTTTTCGGCGCTCTGTACTTGTTCACGTAAAACAAGAGGTGCATTGCCATTTCGTCTAATGTATTCATCGTGTTGTAAAATAACTTCAGATAAAACAGGTAATTCAAACTCGCGCCCGATGACGGCTGCTGCTTTCACAGTTTCTTTCAAAATAGTGGATAATCGGTCAATACGTGCCGTCAAAATAGCTGTAATAGAAGTTGAGATACGAATCGTTGTATCTTTTACAGTCCATTGGTTATCAATGATTTGCAAAAGATTGTTTTCAGAAAAATAGGCTAAAATTTGTTCTATATAGAAAGGGTTACCATTGGTTGTGCGCCACAACATTTGAGCAAAATCGGGGTGTATATTGCCTTGAAGTTTGGCTTCTGCCAATTGATTTAAACCTTCTTTTGACAAAAGATTGAGGTCAATATCAATTATTTTTAATTTTGTCCCCCTCAGTATTTCATGAGAAAATAGGTCTTTTTTAGCACCTTCATCGTCATAACGCATCGTGCTAACCATCAAAATCGGTAATGGGCTGATGCGACGAGTAAAGTTTTGAAGTAATATATTCGAATCGTCGTCCAGCCAATGTGCATCTTCAAGCTCGATGACAAGGGGGCAAATGTGGGTGAGCGCAAATAAAAGATTTTCAATTGCCGCAAAAGTATTGTCGTAACGACCTCGCGCATCGAGTTGTTCCCAAAGCGAATCGGGATAATTGAGACCCACTAAAGCGGCTAAAATGGAGCGCGTTCTGATGAGTTCCGACCCCTCAGTATAAGCCGATTCGGGTAGGCTACGGATGAGATTTTCATACACAAACTCAAAAGTCGCTAAATTATCGGCTGTGGATTGCTCGACGGACTGTTGAAAATAGTTTTTTAAAAAATATATGAACGGATTAAAAGGCTTTTTAAGAATTTGGTCACTTTGGCAAACGAGCCAATTAACTTTTAAAAAGCTGTCTATTTGTTGCCTCATTTCATAGGTCAATCGGCTTTTTCCGATGCCCGGTTCGCCCCAAATATAGGCAATACCTGCTGTTCTATGGGTCAAAGTGACGGAAGCCAATTCGATGAGTCGGTTCAGTTCGACATCTCGACCGACCATAGAGCCGACAAAAATGGGACGTTCTTCCGCTTTTTTCTTTATGAGTTTGAATGTCGGTATTTTATCGGCGAAGCCCTTATAGTGTAGGTTGCCCTTTTCTTGAAATTCAAAAGATTTGACATGCAAAACGTTTTTGTCAACCAATATTTCGTTCCAATTGGCTTGCAAAGCGAGTCGTGCAGCTAAATTGACGCGGCTACCCACAACGGCGTACTGACATCGCTCGATGCCGCCAACCATACCCGCATAGGCTACACCAGACGTGATACCCGCCCGAAACTTGAAAAAACGATGGACTTGCAAATGACTTAGGGCTTCTTTGATACTCAAAACACACTCAAGAGCCCGCGCCACATTGTTTTCATAAGCAGTTGGTGCGCCCCAAAAACCAACCATTAAACCACCTTTGTCGCCGAAATCAAGTTCCTTGAAATAGCCGCCAAAAGAGTCAAATTGTGCTAAAACTATTGTCGTATATGCCTCTAAATCTGTTTTTGAAAGGACATCATCGAATGAAATAAAGACGGAAACAACGTCTCTAAATTCACCTTTCCCTTTGAAATTGACAACTGTTTCGGGCAAAAATGCCTTAAATATCTTTTCATTAATGGAGTTTAAAATATTATTTAAAGGATTAAAATCTGCGTTAATAAAAGGCTCGTTTGAATAAAGCATTTTTGTAAAATCATCGTCCATGACCACTTCTTGTGGTTCTGCTTTTTGTTGGGCGGCTGCGGCTTGGTCAATGGCATTTCCACGAAAATAAAAGGTTCTATGTACTTTGCCGATTATGCCCCACGACAAATCGCCGAATGATAGTCCGATACGGATATTCATTTCGAAACGACCAAATTTTGTTTCAAAAGTAGCATTTTCATTGAAAAAATCGCGAATTTCGTGAGCCATTGCAGCTACTTTTTCAGTTTGGTTGCCTTCAAAAATAGCAGTAAAAGCATCTCCTGCAAAGTGCGGTATTTCGCCACCTTTGGCATACACATGGGTGACCATAGGTGCAAAAATAGCATCGAGGATTTCAGATAAAATTTCAGCCCCCTCAGTACCATGACGCATGAGCGATTCGGTTAATGCTGTAAAACCGCTTATGTCAACAAACATAGTCGTTGCCTTGAAAGAGCCGCTATTTGTTCCTTCGGTATATTGTTGGAGTATATATTGTGGCAATAAATTTTTCACAAGTCGGTTTTTAGTATTTTGTAATGATTAAGTGTTGAAAAGGTCATTTATGCTAAGAAACTGTTTTAAAACCTACTTCTCACTGTTTCTCGCTTTGCTCGAAAAGCGTACTTTAAAGTTTTTTTTTTAGAGCGAAGCTGTTTTTTGAATAAAAATCTTTGATTTTTATTCAA
>JAYTUR010000420.1:0-7036 GCA_043744475.1 Saprospiraceae bacterium
TCCTACGTTTGGCAAATCATACAATTGGGTTATTTGGAAATTGCTTATGAGGATAAACATAAGCTCAAAATGACAGCAGCGGCAAAAGACGTGTTGTTCAATGGTCAAAAAGTACAACTTTTCAAACCCATCAGTATCAAGGAGCGCAAGGAATTTGAGAAAAAAGCGAAGGAACAAAAAGCACGTACCGAAGCATCAACACCTCGTTTACGCGTTAAAAATCAACTTTTTGACTATTTAAAAGAGTTTCGTCGTCAATTAGCAGTTGATAAAGGGATGCCGCCTTATATCGTTTTTTCTGATGCAACATTAGGCGAAATGGCTGCTGTTGTGCCGCGCAATGAATACGAAATGCGCCAAATATCAGGTGTCGGTGAACAAAAATGGCAGCAATATGGCGAAGATTTTTTGGTAAAAATCGAAGCCTTTTTGAGCGAAAATCCCGATTTTATAGACAGTGGTGCAGTTATGCAAGCCGTTGCGCCACCGCCAAAAGTGGTAAAAGAAGCCGTAGAAAAATTAGTGAGAGACCCTAAAATTTCGACTCAACAACTGTCGTACAACCTTTTTAAATCGGGTATCAGCATTGAAGACATTGCAGAACAACGCTATTTGTCGCCTATAACCGTTCTTTCTCACCTTGTTCAATTGTATGAAATGGGCGAAGATATTGACATTTTCCAATTTGTGACAATTCAGGAAATTCAACAAATTACTGAGGGGGTGGCTTCATTGTCTGAACCTTTGAAATTCAAAGAATTATACGAACTTTTTGATGAAATTTTTTCATATCCCCAACTCCGTTTCGCTTTGGCTTATCAAAATAAGATGAAGTTGGTCGAATAAAAAAGGCGACATATCCAAATGGAATGTCGCCCTGAAAACTATAATAGATTTTAGATGAATGTCTAAGATAATGCAAAGATACAAAACAAAGTTTTATTCTTAATGAAAAGTTAATATTACTTTATTTTCAGAATTAAATTTTTATTTTTAATGGAATTCTAAATATAATTTTGCTTTTCTTTATTTAACATATAATTCGCCCATCAATACTTTTCGTGAAATAACAATGCGCTGAACTTCTGAAGTGCCTTCATAAATTTGCGTAATTTTCGCATCGCGCATCAATCTTTCCACATGGTATTCTTTCACATAACCATAGCCGCCGTGTATCTGAACCGCCTCGACGGTGTGCTTCATAGCCGTTTCTGATGCAAAAAGCTTTGCCATCGCTGCTGCCGTTTCGTAATCTTTGTGCGCGTCTTTGAGGTTAGCAGCACGATAAACTAAGAGTTTTGACGCTTCAATATCTGTTGCCATATCTGCCAATTTGAAGGCAATCGCTTGATGTTGCGCGATGGGTTTCCCAAATGCTTCGCGCTCTTTAGCATAAGCCACCGACAGTTCAAACGCACCGCCCGCAATGCCCAATGCTTGAGCTGCAATACCAATACGTCCACCCGACAACGTTTTCATCGCAAACTTAAAACCGAACCCCTCAGTACCAATGCGGTTTTCTTTGGGTACACGCACATCGTTGTACATAATCGTATGTGTATCGCTGGCGCGAATGCCCAATTTATCTTCTTTTGCACCAATAACAACACCTTTACAAGGCGTTTCAACGATTAAACAGTTGATACCGCGATGTGCTGCTTCTTTATTGGTTTGCGCCATGACGAGGTGAACTTGCGATGTACCACCGCTTGTAATCCAGTTTTTCGTGCCGTTCAAAAGGTAATAATCACCCATATCAACCGCCGTTGTGCGTTGACTTGTGGCATCGCTACCCGCTTCGGGTTCAGAAAGACAAAAAGAGCCAATCCATTCGCCCGTTGCCAATTTGGGTAGGTATTTACGCTTTTGTGCCTCTGTTCCGTAAGTTTCAAGCCCCCAACAAACAAGGGAATTGTTGACAGACATGATAACAGAACACGATGCGTCCACTTTAGAAATTTCCTCCATCGCCAACACATAGCTCAAAGTATCCATGCCACCGCCGCCATATTCGGGCGACACCATCATGCCCATAAAGCCCAATTCGCCCATCATGCGGACTTGTTCTTTGGGATATTTCATCTCGCGGTCGCGGTCAATAACGCCCGGTTTGAGTTCTTTTTGGGCAAATTCTCTTGCTGCTTCCTGTACGGCGAGGTGTTGTTCTGATAATTCAAAAGTCATAAATATTAGATTTTATTTGGCTTGTAATAAGCACTGATGAAAAGAGCAGCGAATTTACGCTGATTTTTTGGCATGTTTGAAAAAAATGGGAAAAAAAGGCGATTAGTAACATATATCTTTGCCATTGCTCTTAATCGAAATAGTTTTAAAATAATTGGTATTTCGCCAAATCCTAATTTCTAAAAATAACAATATGAATACTCAAACGATATTTATGACGGGCGCAACTTCAGGGTTAGGCTTAGAAGTTGCCAGTCATTTAGCGTCCACAGGTGCAAAAGTTGTTGTAACAGCCCGAAGCATTGAAAAAGTCCAAGCACTTCAAGATTACTACAAAACACATTATCCCAAAGGACAAGGGACAATTGATCCTATTGAATGTGATTTATCGTCTTTTGAATCCATTGCGGCGGCTTGTACCACGTTCAAAAGCAAGTACGACCGTTTGGACTCAATCATCAACAATGCCGGCGTTTGGAATTTTGAGTTCAAGGAATCAAAAAATCAAATCGAAGAAATTTGGCATGTCAATTTCCTCGCGCCCTTGTTAATCAATCATCTATTGGTGGATTTATTGAGTCAATCGCCCAATGCAAAAATCGTTTACACCGCATCAGCCTTACATCAAGGCGATATTAATTTCGATGATTTAGAATTTCGCAAAGGATTCAGCAATTTCAAAGCCTATCGTCAATCAAAATTGGCTGTTATATTGATGTGTCGTTTATTGGCTCAAAAATTATCACCAAACATTGGCGTGTATAGCCAACACCCGGGTTTGGTGAGTACAGAATTGGGTCGAGGAGGCGGTTATTTTGCTAATTTATTTTTCCGTTTATTTGGTTTATCCATCGAAAAAGGTGCGCAAACCTTGATATTTCTAGCAAAAGAACCTAAAAACAATTTAATTTCAGGCGAATATTACACACGTAATAAGGTAAAACAGATTACAAAACAGAGTTATGATATACGTATTGCAGAAAAATTATTCGACGTTTCAAGAACGTATTTGGCAAAATATATTTCTCAACCGTCTTTGATTTTTGGGAAAGAATAGAAAGGTTCGGGAAATTTTCAAAATTTCCCGAACTTCAGTACCCCCTCAGTATAAACACTTAGAAATCAGCAATTTATGTCAGACTTATTGATTCTCTGTTTTTTTGCTTTCCTCGCAGGTTTTATTGACTCCATTGTCGGCGGCGGTGGCTTAATTCAAACGCCTGCTTTGCTCATCACCTTACCACAAATGGCGGTGCCTATGATTATGGGTACGGCTAAAATTTCGTCTATTGCAGGCTCTACCATGTCTTCGATTCAGTATGCCCGCAAAGTGACTTTTCAAAAAAAAACATTGCTCGCAACCATCGTTGCGGCGATGATTGGCGCATTTTTAGGCGCACGGCTCATCAATTATTTGCAACCAACGGTCGTAAAACCAAGTATTTTCTTCCTTTTAGTCATCGTTTTCGTCTATATGCTCTTCAAAAAGGACTTTGGACAAAGCAAAAAAGAATGGGTCTCTGAATCAAAATCTATGCTTTATGGTGGTCTTTTCGGCTTCGTCGTCGGCGTTTATGATGGTTTTTTAGGACCCGGAACAGGCAGTTTTTTGATTCTTTTCTTTGTGTCTGCCATCGGTTTCGACTTCCTTTTGGCTTCAGCACATGCCAAAGTGGTTAATTTAGCGACGAACATCGGGGCAGTCGTCTATTTTCTTTATACCAATAACGTTTTATGGACTTTTGCTTTGCCCATGGCATTTTGCAATTTATCGGGCAGTTTTATCGGTTCACGTTTGGCGATGTTGCGCGGCAATCGGTTTATTCGCTTATTTTTTCTGGGTGTCATCTTTTTGATGATACTGCGTTATGGGTATGATATTTTTTTGAAATGACCCCCTCAGTATTTTCGAGTTTCGAGTATCGGGTTGTTTTGCGCATACCTTTTAGAAAGTTTCGAACTTCCAAAAGTTGTACTCGACAAGCATCATTTGAAGAAACACTCAATAAAAAACAAAAACGGCGACTGATTTACAAATCAATCGCCATCTTAAAGAATAACAATAAAAAAATTAGGGTTAGCCAAGAGTGGATAACTCCAATGGCTTCAGATTTTTCGCTGTTTTCGGTACTTTTAACTCTTGTTCTTTATGCAAGATCCATTGAGCAATAAGCTCGGTCAAATAAATATGATTCGCATTCATTTTTTTTAAATTTAAATTGTTAAACAATCGGGTGATAATGTTATAAAAGCGTCTTTTTGGTTCTTTTTTTTGAATCTTTTTTTCAGACGCTTGTTACTTCGATTATTAAAGTAACGCTATAGAGACGCACTTAGTGTAATTTGGACACACCTTTAAATTGTTTTTTTCTCAAAAAAGCCTTTTCTAAGTTTCAAAAAGACTTAAAACAAACGGTCTATCATTGCATACACCGTTTATTTTTTTGCCCACTAAGTTGTCTCTTTGCTAATATTCTTTGATTTCGGGCTTCGCCAATTATTATTTGGTAAGCAATTTTTGATGTTTTTTTTGAAAAAAAATGTCAAATCTACATCATTTCGTCTTGAAATCTGCGCTACTACCCCTTCAGTATAAAAGCTGTTTTTTCTTATTTTTTCAAAACAAAGTGTGTAGGCAGATGTTTTATGCATGAACCTCAACGACTTTTTGAATCAATTCGATAACTACTTAAATTATGAGCTTCTTAAAAGCAGAATGGCGCAAATTAGCCATGGCAAATTATGCGATTGACAAAGACATCCTCGAAAAATACATACCCGCAAAAACGGAATTAGACCTCTGGAACAATACCTGTTACGTGAGCCTTATTGGTTTTATGTTCTTGAATACCAGAATATTAGGGGTTAAAATTCCTTTTCATATCAATTTTGAAGAAGTCAATTTAAGGTTTTATGTCAAATACAAAGACGGCGCAGAATGGAAGCGCGGCGTTGTGTTTATAAAAGAAATTGTACCCAAACACGCCATCACTTTCGTCGCCAATACGCTTTATAAAGAACATTATGCCACCATGCCGATGTCGCACGTTTGGTCAGAAAACGATAATTCACGTATTTTTGAATACAATTGGCGTTGCAAAAATCAAGGGCAATCCTTCAAAGTCACAACTGAAAAAGCCCTCGTTAACATTGTAGAAAGCAGCGAAGCAGAATTTATCACAGAACATTATTGGGGTTACAGCCGAAAAAATGACCACAAAACGGTTGAATATGAAGTGACACACCCCAAATGGCAACAATACATGGTAAAGGATTTTGAGATAAATGTGGATTTTGGCTTGGTTTATGGGTCAGATTTCACGTTTTTGAATGAATATCATCCAAAATCTGTCTTTTTGGCAGAAGGTTCGGCGATAACGATTGAAGGTAAAACAGTGATTTGACCCCTCCGTATTCAAAGCCCTGCCTTCGCCGAAATCTCCAACATACGGTCAATACACAACCGACCTTCTTGTATCACCCGTTCAGATAAAGTGATTTCAGGCAATTCATATTTCATACACAGATAGAGTTTTTCCATCGTATTCAAGCGCATGTGCGGACATTCGTTGCAGGCACACGTATTATTAGGTGGCGCAGGAATGAATGTTTTATGTGGTGAACGCAATTGCATTTGATGAATGATACCAGGTTCGGTGGCAACGATAAATTCAGTCGCATCAGACCCCTCAGTATATTTAAGCAAACCGCTTGTTGAGCCGATATAATCCGCTTTGTCAAGGATATGCGCTTCACATTCGGGGTGCGCGATGAACTTGGCATTCGGGTGGCGGTGCATGAGTTTGGTTATTTTTTCATTAGAAAAAATTTCGTGTACCATACATGCACCATTCCATAACACCATGTCGCGCCCTGTTTTTTTAACTAAGTAAGCCCCTAAATTTTTGTCTGGTGCAAAAATGATGGATTTTTCCTTTGGAATGCTTTCGATAATTTGAACGGCATTGGACGATGTGCAGCAAATATCCGTCAAGGTTTTCAGCTCTGCGGTGCAGTTGACATAACTCACAACAACGTGGTCGGGGTAACGCTCCATAAATTTTTTGAACAATGGCGCGGGCGCACTATCTGCCAATGAGCAACCCGCATTGAGGTCGGGCAACAGCACCTTTTTAGTCGGGGACAACATTTTAGCCGTCTCTGCCATGAAGTGAACACCTGCAAAAACAATGATGTCCGCATCTGTTTTAGCGGCTTGTTGCGAGAGTTGAAGGCTGTCACCAATAAAATCAGCTATGTCTTGAATGTCGGAATCTTGATAATAATGCGCCAAAATGACGGCATTTTTTTCTTTTTTCAACTTTTTGATTTCTTCAATCAAGTCAAGTGTTGGGTCAACTTCGAGGTCGAGCCAACCTTTTTTTGTCATGGCTTTTTCAGCTGTTTGATAGGCAGTAGCGGTCATGGTCTGATATTTAATATTTTTTATTAAAAAACGGTTTTTATACTGAGGGGGGTAACTTGTACCCTTATTCATAACGTTCAGGAAGCAAAATTAGTTTTTGTTAGTTTAACAAACAAACTAAGTTTTAATTTTCAAAAATATAATTCAACAATGATACAGAAAAGATGTAGAAGATTCGGATTGAATATACGTTTAGTAAACTTTTAAAAGTTTACTAAACGTAGGCGTAAATGTTGATTATCAATGATTTACCTTAATTTAAAAGCATTTTTAGGCTCATGTAGGGGCAAAAAAAAGGCTCATCTTTCGATGAGCCTTGAATTTGAAAAGCGGTCCGGACGGGGCTCGAACCCGCGACCCCATGCGTGACAGGCATGTATTCTAACCAACTGAACTACCAGACCAGATTAAACGACATCATACCTG
>JAYTUR010000421.1:0-7033 GCA_043744475.1 Saprospiraceae bacterium
AATCATCGGCGCAAGGTCGAATAATTGGTCAAGCGATGCCACGTTTTGATTTAAAAGGCTTGTGTCGGGAAAAACCCACAACAACAAACCTGTTAATAACAAAAATATGACGATGACGACATAGCCAATAAGCGATGAGAAAAAGGTGCTAATTTCTTTTTTGAAAATGGAAAGCATAGTATTAATGGATAGCGGATAATGGATAGCGAATAACTGATAATGAACTATTTCGTTACTATCCATTATCCACTTTCTGTTATCCATTACAAATTATTTTAAATAAACTGGATTTCTATCGTTGTAAATGAGAACGCATTTAAAGAGCTTTTCTTTTAACTCATTGATTTTCAAGTCATCAACAGTTGCCACAAGCTCTTTATCGTCTGAAATGAGTTTTTTGAACGAGTTAAGTGATAGGTCAAATACTTCGCCTGTTTCGTAATTCATGAGTTTTTCACGGACAATAATTTCTTCTTTTGGAACATTTTTAGTAACATAAGGCTCACCTGTTTGAGGAATATAAGCCGTAATCGGCACTTTTGAATGCGCTATTGTCTCATAATTGAAATAGCAAAGACGACCCCTCAGTATCAAACCTGCAAAACAATAAGCCGTTTTTTCCAACTCATTTCGCGGTAAATGCACATAAGGAATGCCATCAACTACGACACCCCAAATAGAATCAAGCGCAACGGTTTGACGCGTTTTTTTATACTTTGCAAACTCCATTTGCATCAAAAGCGTCTTTGGATTGACTGCCAAATTGGTTTCAAGACTGTCCCAAATGACTGACGGTTTGTTTGCTTGCCAATCGGCATAAGTGGCATAAACACCATCTTTAAACTTAAAATTCTTCGTAATAACTGTCGGTTTTTGTCCAAAACCCGCCAATATTATAGCTAAAACAAAGAAGCAGATGAGTTGAATTTTCATTTTATACCGTATATTATTTATAGTCAATTCGTAGATTATTTCGTTAGTTCTTGGAACACATCAGCCACACTGTAAACCTCTTTCCGCATTTCCAAAATCACCAATTTTTGTTCCACTGCAAAGTTAAAAACATCCGCCCGTATATCGTATTTTAAGGCAGAACTTAGGCTAAACGTTGTTTTACTGAGGGGGGCCACTTTTGTAATATTTTTAATTTTTGACAACAAAGACTTATCAACTTCTTGTAAAAACTCAACAGTGACGACATTTTCCCCAGAAATACGATTTTGCAACGTCTCAATAGAGTCATTTGCAACGATTGTTCCTTGATTGATAATCATCACACGGTCGCACAAGGCTTGAACTTCTTGCATAATATGTGTCGAAAAAATCACCGTTTTTTCTTTACCCAAATCCTTAATCAACTTCCGAATTTCGACCAACTGATTGGGGTCAAGTCCAGAAGTCGGTTCATCGAGTATCAATACTGAGGGGTCATGCATCATTGCTTGCGCCAAGCCGACGCGCTGCCGATACCCTTTTGACAGGGCATTAATGGGTTTATTTTGTTCAACGCCTAAGCCGACACGCTCAATCATATCCGCCACACGCTGCTTTTTCTTAGGCAATTTGTGCAAACCGGCGACAAATTCAAGGTATTCACGCACATACATATCCTTGTAAAGCGGATTGTGTTCGGGCAAATAACCGATTTGTTGCCGCACCTCGAGGGCTTGCGTTTCGATATCAAAACCACAGACTTCTGCTTTGCCTTCTGTTTGAGGAATAAAACAGGTGAGAATTTTCATCGTTGTAGTCTTTCCTGCGCCATTTGGTCCGAGAAAACCTAAGATTTCACCCGGTTTTGCCTCAAAACTGATATTATCGAGCGCACGTTGCATGCCGTATATTTTCGTAAGATTATGAACTTTAACTGACATAAAATGGGTAATTGGAAATGTGAATGGGTAATAAAAGGACAAAATTAAGAAAAAAGCGGCTTGAAATTAACACAACTCCTTAAAGTTTAGTTAAACCTAACGAAACGTGATTTTTTGGTGATATACTCAGGAGTATCTTTGCGTATGTTATAACGAACACAAACGTTTCTTAAATAAAAAAATTTCAATTATGAAAAAGCAATTTTTAGTTTCTCTTTTTTTTACATTATCAACATTTTTCATCATGGCACAGCCGTCACATGATGCTTTTAATACACTTTTGAAAAAATACGTGAGTATAGACGGTAAGGTGAATTATAAAAGTTTCAAGTCGGAAAAAGCGACATTAGATAGTTACATAAAAACGCTGTCCGACAATGCCCCACAAGACAATTGGTCAAAAAACAATAAAATGGCTTATTGGATTAATGCTTATAATGCCTCAACTATCCAATTGATTCTCCAAAACTACCCCCTCAGTAAAATTACCGATTTGGACGGTGGCAAGACGTGGGATGTCAAACGGATGAGTTTTGGTGGTAAAAAGTTATCACTCAACGACATAGAAAATAACATCCTGCGCCCGATGGGTGATGCACGCATTCATTTTGCTGTAAATTGTGCGGCTAAAAGTTGTCCACCCTTATTAAACGAAGCATTTACAGCTGAAAACTTAAATGATTGCCTTGAAGGGCGTACTAAACAATTCATTAATTCATCTGCTAATACCCTGAAAAGCAATGAAATAAAAGTATCTAAAATATTTGATTGGTACGGCAAGGATTTTGGCAATGTCGCTATATTTGTGAGTAAATATGCTAATACAAAGGTGAGTAAATCAGCAAAAGTTGTTTTTGCAGACTACGATTGGCGTTTAAATGATTAATTTGCAAGGTAGAAAACAAAGGTAAATTTTAGGAAAAGTGGCGGTATGATGTGAAATCATACTGCCATTTATATTTTAGTTTCATTGATTTGATAAATAAAAATACCAAAAAGGGGTTCAAAATATTTAAAAATTTTCATGCACCTATTATCTTGCAAGGTCTTGTTAATCAATGAGTTAAAAACATATTATTTGAAAATGGCAAAACCAAAAAGCAAACCCGATTTACTGTGGAAAGACCTACTTGCAGAATTTGATGCAGAGTTCATAGAATTCTTTTTAGGCAAAAAATTACATGACTCAATTGACTTTTCAGTTGAACCTGAATTTTTGGAACAGGAACTCAATGACACTTTTGCTGCGAACGAGCCTAACAAAAAGATAACAGATAAAATTGTTCGTTATAGTTTGAAAAACGGCAAATTCCGCTTTATTATCATCCACATTGAGTTTCAAGGCAAGTCTGAAAAGGACTTTGCAGAGCGTATGTTTCGATATTTTGTCTATATTTATCTCAAATATGGCAGTACTGACATTACGGCTTTGGCGTTATATACAGGTGCATCGCGTCCAAATGCGTACAGCACTTTTACTGTTTCCGTTTTTGGAACAAAATTAACGTACCAATTTAATACTTATACTGTTCGAGAAAAAGACGAAACGGAGCTTGAAAAATCTGATAATCCATTCGCATTAGCCGTTTTAGCAAGCCTATATCTAATAAAAGCAGGTAAAGACCCAAATCAAAAATTAGCGTATAAGAAAAAATTGATTGAAATTGCTCGAACAAAAAACTTTGATTTTGCAAAACTCTATAGATTGATTAACTTTGTAGAGTACTTGATAACACTTCCAAAAGAGTTAGAATTGGAGTTTAAAATATTTTCACATCAACCTAAAATTGAGAAAAAAATGGAAGCTGATAAAGAATTTTTAGAGACATATTCCAATATACTTGGCATTAAAAAAGCCATCAAGGAATTTCGTGAAGAAGGACGTGAAGAAGGACGTGAAGAACTTATCATGAACATCCACAATAAAATGGGCTTTTCGGCTAAACAAATAGCCAATATGACTAATTTTTCTGTGGAATATATTCAGGGTGTTATTGAAAAACATGAGAATTCGAAGCGTTGAATTGAAAATTTCAATAAATTAAGCATACATAAAAGCCTTACAATGATACAGTTATCATTGTAAGGCTTTCAATTTATCGGCTTAAATACCCCTCAGTAAAAAGTGGCATTTTAAAGTTCTATGCTGTTACACGTTTTTCCATAAACGATTTCACAAAAACAGATAAGGCTAAAAGCGACGAACCGAGCATAACGAGACTCCTCAACACGCCCATTGTGTCGCCCAAATGCAATTCGCGGCGAAGCGGCATAAATAAGCCGATAATGATTAATAAAGTCAAAACAGCAGCCGTATGACTGGCATTTTTATCACCTGCACGCATTTTAGATGTTAATAACCAAAGAATTAAACCCATAAAAACGGGAATTAATGCTGTTGGGCTATCTTTTTCCATGTATGCCCAACCGCCGAGAATAACGAGTACAAGAGAGTTGACAAGATTTACGAAATGTGGTTTCATTATTTTAAATTTTGATTGTGTTACGAAACTATATTTTACAATTATCCTCAAATATAAAATTTTATTACAAATAAAAGCTAAAAACGCTAATTCTTTCTATTTGATAAATTAAGATCCTAATAATACAATGCTAAATTCTATCCTTTTTTTCAAAAAAAAGTATGAACAAATATAGAAATCTATATATTTGCCTTGAGAGATGTTTTTCTTTAAAAACCATCTTCATAACTTATTGATTACCAAATAATTAACCAATATAAATGAAAAAAGAACTCACTCTATTACAAGAAAAGAAAGACCTCGCTAAACTCGGTGGTGGTCAAAGACGCATTGATGCACAGCATAAAAAAGGTAAATTATCAGCTCGTGAACGGATTCACTTCTTGCTAGACCAAAATAGTTTTGAAGAAATTGGAGCTTTGGTTACGCACCGCAGTGTTGATTTTGGACTTGAAAACGAACAATATTACGGCGATGGTGTCATCACAGGTTATGGTACTGTAAATGGACGTTTAGTCTATGTTTTCTCACAGGATTTTACTGTTTTTGGCGGTTCTTTGTCGGAGACACACGCTGAAAAAATCTGTAAAATCATGGATTTAGCCATGAAAAACGGTGCGCCTTGTCTCGGTCTAAACGACTCTGGTGGCGCACGTATTCAAGAAGGCGTTAATTCATTGGGCGGCTATGCCGATATTTTTTATCGCAATGTGTTGTCATCAGGTGTTGTACCTCAGATTTCAGCGATTATGGGACCTTGTGCAGGTGGCGCGGTCTATTCTCCAGCCATGACGGACTTTATTTTGATGGTCGAAAACACTTCTTATATGTTCGTTACGGGTCCAAATGTTGTGAAAACCGTGACAAACGAAACTGTTACTTCAGAGGAACTCGGCGGAGCTATGACCCATGCCACAAAATCTGGCGTGACGCATTTGACCGCATCAAACGACCTCGATTGCATCGAAAAAATGAAACAGTTGATTTCTTATATGCCTCAAAATTGTGAGGAGAAACCCCCTCAGTATCCATATACAATGGACGACGAATATAGAGATGAATTGACAGCTTTGATTCCAGATAACCCCAATCAGCCCTACGATATGCGCGAAGTTATTGCAGGAATCGTTGATACTGAATCATTTATGGAAATCCATGAACATTATGCTGAAAATATCGTCGTCGGTTTTGCGCGTCTCGCAGGTCGTTCTATTGGCATCGTTGCCAATCAACCTGCGTCGTTAGCAGGTGTGTTGGACGTGGACAGTTCTAAAAAAGGAGCACGTTTTGTCCGTTTTTGTGATTCTTTCAATATTCCGCTTTTGGTGCTCGTTGATGTTCCTGGCTTCTTACCCGGCACCGACCAAGAGTGGCATGGCATCATCACAAATGGGGCAAAACTTCTGTATGCGTTCAGTGAAGCGACTGTGCCTCGTTTGACAGTTATCACCCGCAAGGCTTATGGTGGTGCGTATGATGTGATGAACTCAAAACACATCGGTGCGGACATGAATTTCGCTTGGCCCTCTGCTGAAATAGCGGTAATGGGCGCAAAAGGAGCTTCTGAAATCATTTTCAAAAAAGAAATTTCAGAAGCAGAAGACCCCTCAGTAAAATTGCTTGAAAAAGAGCAGGAATACGCTAAAAAATTCGCCAATCCATACCGTGCAGCCGCGCGTGGCTTTATTGATGAAGTAATTGACCCGCGCGAAACACGTCGTAAACTTATAAAATCGTTTGCGATGTTGGAAAATAAAGTGGCGCATTTACCTAAGAAGAAGCACGGAAATATTCCATTGTAAGCTAAAAACAAAGCAAATATGGCACTCGAAATTCTAAGCGCCCCCTCAGTCATTACTGAAAAAAAAGGCACTATTGTTTTTTGTCATGGGGCATGGCATGATGCGCGTTGTTGGCTACCAACGATGTTACCTTATTTTGCAGGACAAGGCTATGACTGCATCGCACCGAGTTATCGGAATCATGGCAATAGCGAAAAGAATGGTTCTTTAAAATTTCGGCGAATTAGCGAATATATATCTGATATTCAATTTGTTATAGAAAAAATAGAAGGCAAAGTGTTTCTCATTGGTCACTCGATGGGCGGTTTAGTTGTTCAAAAATATTTGGAAAGCTACCCAAATCGAATTGAAAAAGCAGTGCTTTTGTGCAGTGTCCCACCACATGGCGTTTGGCGTATCACTTTAAAAAATGCCATTCGCTACCCTTTACTTTTCTTAAAAGTCAACCTTTTTTGGACACTGAAACCATTTATCAGCACGCTCAAATTGTTCCGTTTGCACTTTTATACTGAGGGGGTATCCCAAACCGATTTGGAGTCTCTTCATCAGCAAACACAGGACGAATCTTTCTTAGCTTTTTTGGATATGCTGTTTTTGAATTTACCCAAAGTATCTAAAATAAAAACACCGCTCCTTGTTTTGGGCGGTGGTTTAGATTATATTTTTCCACCCATTGATGTGCATAAAACGGCAGTCGCTTACAGTACTTCGGCTATTATTTATGAAAACGAAGCCCATAATTTGTTTTTAGAAAAAAATTGGCGACAAGCGGCAGAGGCAATGGCGCATTTTATTTTACCTTAGCTGTAAGGGTTTTCCTGTGAAAATAGGATATAGCTACTCTCTGTTTTTTGCTTCGCAAAAAAGACGTGCG
>JAYTUR010000422.1:0-1836 GCA_043744475.1 Saprospiraceae bacterium
AGAAAAAAATATCGAAATTATTTTGAAAATCTATATGTGTTAAATTCCTGTTGATGCCCATGCGCTATGCCCTAAAACAGTTTTCAAAGTGCCAAAGTAAAATTAAGCCGAACAATAAGTAATACCGTTATTTTTGAAAAAGTTGAAAGATGTGTAATACAATTTCAACACTCATAATAGCTGTCAATGCCAAACCAAGTAAGCGCATCCACGTCCCATTTTCTTTCCGAAATTGGTCAGCCATGAGGCGTTGTGATTCAGAAAAACGCATTTTGCCTGTCGCAAAACGGTAAGAAATAATACCGAGTGCGAGAAAACAAATTTCAAACAATAAGCCTATATATTCCATTGATAAATTTTAGCGGATAACGGATGATGGATAATTATCCATCGTCAACTTTTCATTATCCATTAATCAAATTTCTTCAAAATTACCCGTTTGAGTATTCTTTTTGACTTTGTTATAATCAAAATAACGTCCATTCATCACGACATACACACCGGGCGAAAGGATTTGAACAAAAGCCAAAGCCGAACCCAAATTAAAAAAGCCATCGCTCGAAGTGCCAAACGCATAAGGCACCATCGCACCCGTCAGTACAATCGTTTTATTGATGTTTTCCGCCGCTAAGATAGTAGCAGTTTTGACCATTGTGTCTGTGCCATGGGTCAAAATAATTTTATCACTTGATGCCATACGACAATTATGAACCATGATTTGACGGTCAGCGTCGGTCATTTTGAGGCTGTCAATCATCATCAAGGTTTTGACATCAAAGTCAATCGTACAACGACCGCGTTCGAGCATGGATTTGAGATGTGTGTCTTTAAAATACAATTCTCCTGTGATGTAGTTGTATTCTTTGTCGAATGTGCCGCCTGTAACGAATATTTGAATCATAATTCTATTGATAATTGAGTAATAATTAAGGTTTTTAAGTCTAAAAACCTTCAATAATGGTTTAAAAATAGGTTTTACGTTAGTGTGATGCCATTTTACATTTATGTTTTGACCCATTACACTTATGTAAAAACTTGTTACAATTGTTATTCAGTGGGTTATTTCGTTTAAGTCAATAAAAGCGGAGGACAAACGTTAAAATAACCCACGGCTTCAACCATTCACCTATTAAAGTGCGCGGCTAAAGCCTTTGAAAAGTTTATCGCTATAAACGCTACCTTAAAAAGTGGCGATAGTCATTTCGAGCTGTTTTGCGTAACATTAGTGATTTATTCAGTAAAGAGAAAAAAATCAGCGTAAATCAGGCAAATCTCTCCAATCTGTGGTCAAAAAATCTGTTTTATCACTCTCCAGGATGATACGTCCGCTCACTATTTTTCACCACATCTTCTTTATAAAACAGTACATCTTTGAATTGACCTTTAGTGTACATCTCTATTTGGTCATTGAAGTGTTTTGAGTTTATATCACCGCTTTCGCCACCTGCCAATAGCGACTTGGCTTTTATTTTAGTGCCAAATTCAACCGCACAAACAAAACTGTTGCCGCTGCTGCCGTATCTTTTAGTTGTTCCTTTTTTAACATCGGATTTAAAAGCGGGTAAACAACCCCACAACGACGACGTGAAAGCCACGGGCAGACTCGCTTTTTTATCATCAAACGGATGATTGATGTCGCTGGAGATGCGTTGAAAACGATTGATGTCGCCCCACGGCACTTGCCACGTCCCAAAATTGGCTTTCAGCTCATTTACCACCGTTAATAATTGCGGAAACAACTGTTCAGGCGTTGCAGTGGCGGCAAAACGTTTGGTATTTTCCACTTGGTCACTTTCACCTTGGTCAATATACACTCTTTGAATCATGCTATTGGAT
>JAYTUR010000423.1:0-1832 GCA_043744475.1 Saprospiraceae bacterium
AATATCGTTTCTAAAAATTCTTCTAACACATTGAGTGTCAATATGTCTAAGTCATTTGTCGGCTCATCGAGGATTAAGAAATTAGGATTTTTCATAATCACCGTGAGCATATACAAACGCCGTTTTTCACCACCTGACAGTTGCGAGACATACACTTGTTGCTGCTCGCGGGTGAACAAAAAGCGTTCGAGTAAACCCGCTGCCGTTATTTTTTGACCTTTTTCTAAAGGAATAAATTCAGCAATATCGGTGATGACATCAATCACCCGTTTGTCTTCTGACAACGTAATGCCGTCCTGCGTGTAGTAACCAAAAGCAATCGTTTCGCCAATGACCAGTTTACCGCCATCAGGCATGAGTTCTCCTGTAATAAGGCGTAAAAACGTGGATTTTCCTGCGCCATTTGGTCCAACGATGCCGACACGTTCGCCTCGGCGGAATTTATAGCTGAAGTCCTCAATGAGTTTTTTATCGCCAAAAGACCTTGAAACGTTGTGTAATTCGACGATTTTTGAGCCTAACCACGTTGTTTTTATGTCAATAGACATATCATCGGCTTCACGTTTGCCACTGATTTTATCTTTTATTTCATAAAAACCATCAATACGACTTTGGGCTTTTGTGGTGCGGGCTTGTGGCATACGCCGCATCCATTCGAGTTCGCGTTGATAGAGTTTGCGGTTTTTGTCGAGCGTGGCGGCTTCCACATCATGCCGCATGGCTTTTTGCTCTAAATATTTGGCATAATTGCCGCGATAACGGTAAAAATTCCCACCGTCAAGTTCAATAATGAAATTGGAAAGGGCATCGAGGAAGTACCTATCATGCGTCACCATAAATATAGTCAGGCTCGGACGGGCTGAAAAATAGGATTCCAACCATTCAATCATCTCTAAATCCAAATGGTTAGTCGGTTCATCGAGTATCAGAAAATCAGGTTCATCAATGAGCAATTTGGCGAGCGCCAAACGCTTTTTTTGACCACCCGAAAGAGTACGCACGACTTGATTGAGAAAAGTATCAATTTTTAATCTGAAAAGAACTTCCTTAACTTTTGCTTCAATATCCCATGCTTGCAGTTCATCAATTTGGGTTAAATACTTCTGAATACTGAGGGGGTCATTATCGGCTACGGCTTTTTCATAATTCTTAATCGCTTGAATTTGAGCATTTTCTGATTCAAAAATGGCTTCAACGGCGGTCAGATGTTCGGGTACTTGTGGGTCTTGTTCGAGATAACCGATGCGAATATCGCGGGCAAAAATAATTTTAGCTTGCTCACCTTCCGACCCCTCAGTACCTGCGAGTACACGGAGCAAAGTCGTTTTGCCTGTACCATTTTTAGCAACAAGCGCAATGCGGTCGCCTTTATTAATGATGAGCGACACATTGTCGAAAAGGACTTTGGGTCCGTAACTTTTGGTGACGTTTTCGAGAGTCAGATAATTCATAAATGCTTATGCGTTTTTTTGGGTGCAAAATTAGGTTTTTAAAGCTGTTTTTTGAATAAGAATTAAATAATTGCAAAAGTCAGTTGAGTGATGAGTGGTTGATTTCTTAAATTTTTGAATCTTTCAAAGAGCTTTGCCGTTGAAAATATCAAAATTGGCAAGCAAATAGAAAGAACGTTTTGTTTTTTACGCTGAAAATGTTTTCTTTGCACCGCTTTTTTAAGATAAAATGGTTTGTTCGGCTTAAAAATCGGCGCTTCGTTTTTAAAAAACAATGATTCAAATTATTATACATCTCAATTTCCTTGAATAAAATAAAATAGACTAACCGAGAAATGGCTCTGATTCAGAAAATTCGTGAAAAATCGGCTTTGGTATTGA
>JAYTUR010000424.1:0-1830 GCA_043744475.1 Saprospiraceae bacterium
GGCATACAATTCTCTTATTGAAACGCCATTTTGAAGTATTTCATCTTCATAAATAACGGTTACATGAATTTGTTGGTATAGTGAGTCACGTCTCACCCATAATTCTCGTTCTGTCATAGTGGTTTACCTTTTGTTTGCTTTCACAAATATAAAGCCCTTTTTACAGAAAAATCAATTTATATCAAACATAGTTTTTAAAGTCATAACAATAAAAAATGATAAATATAGGCATCATCGGCGGGGCAGGTTATACAGCGGGCGAACTGTTACGCATCCTTGTTAACCACCCCTCAGTAAATATTCGATTTGTTCACTCCAACTCAAATGCGGGCAATTTATTGAGCGCCGTTCACAGCGATTTAATCGGTGAAACCTACCTAACGTTTACGGACGAAGCAGATTTTGCAGCGATTGATGTACTCTTTTTATGCGTAGGACATGGCGATGCAAAGAAATTTATTGATGTGACTGACTTGCCTAAGCATTTGAAAATCATTGATTTATCGCAGGATTATCGGCATGGCGCAGCCCCCCAACCCCAAAATGGGGAAGAATCCAAGTGGGTTTATGGCTTGCCTGAACTCAATAAATCGAAAATAGAAAAGGCGCAATTCATTGCCAATCCAGGCTGTTTTGCCACAACGATTCAATTGGCTCTTTTGCCTTTAGCTGCAAAAGGTTTGTTAGCTGATGATGTGCATGTTCATGCTATCACAGGCTCGACAGGTGCAGGACAAAAGCCGACTGATACATCTCATTTTAGCTGGCGCAATAATAATATCTCCATTTATGAGGCATTCAAACATCGTCATTTGAAAGAAATTACGGCAAGTGTCAAATCGTTACAGTCTGATTTTCAAGAAGATATAAACTTTTTGCCTGTACGTGGCAATTTCACACGCGGTATTTACTCCAGTGTTTATACAAAAACAGATTTGTCGGAAGAGGCGTTAAAACAGCTGTTTGTTGACTATTATAAAGACGCAGCCTTCACGCACGTGGTTGACCAAAACCCAAATTTGAAACAAGTCGTCGGTACAAATAAAGGCATAGTTCATGTCTCAAAACATGGCAATAAAGCCTTGATTATCACGATGATAGACAATTTGTTGAAAGGTGCATCAGGGCAAGCGGTTCAAAATATGAACTTGATGTGTGGTTTAAGTGAGACAGAGGGGTTGAAATTAAAAGCGGTGGCTTTTTGATGAAAATATAAAAACCAATTCTATTTTTCAAACATTCATAAATTATTGAAAATGAAACTATTTGACGTTTATCCACTCTACGATATTGAACCCGTAAAAGGCATCGGCTGTCGGGTCTATGATGAAGCTGGCGTGGAATATTTGGACTTTTATGGCGGTCATGCCGTTATCAGCATTGGTCATGCACATCCGCAATATGTGAAAGCGATTTCGGAGCAAGTCGCTAAAATGGGTTTTTACTCCAATTCTATTCAAAACTCCTTGCAAACAGAGTTGGCGCAAAAGTTAGGTGAGCAATCGGGCTTAGAGGACTACAATCTGTTTTTGATAAATTCAGGCGCAGAGGCAAATGAAAATGCTTTAAAATTGGCTTCGTTTCACAACGGACGGACGAAGGTTATTGCCTTCAAAAAAGCATTTCATGGACGGACTTCGGCGGCAGTTAATGCCACACCTGACCCTAAATTGGTCGCTCCGATTAACAAAGGTTTTGAAGTAGAATTTCACGAACTCAATGATATTCAATCAGTTGGCGACTCTTTACTGAGGGGTGATGTGACGGCGGTTATCATTGAAGGCATTCAAGGTATTGGTGGTATTCATACGCCAACGGCAGAATTTTTAC
>JAYTUR010000425.1:0-6997 GCA_043744475.1 Saprospiraceae bacterium
TTCAAAAGCCGATTTTCAACCTTTGATTGATATTCATATAAATTATATTATGAATAAGGAGCATCGCCTTTCTGACGGTACGTTGGCACGTATGCGTCCACAACCGAATACGATTTGGCTCGATGATTTGTTTATGGCGATTCCTGCCATTGCACAAATGGGCAAATTGACAGGCGAAATGACATATTATAACGAAGCCACCAAACAGCTTTTATCTTATGCAAAACGCATGTTTAACAAGGAAAAAGGCTTGTTTATGCACGGTTGGGTGGAAGGTATGAGTGTTCATCCGCAATTTCATTGGGCAAGAGCCAACGGTTGGGCGGTCATGACGATGGTTGAACTTTTGGAAGTTTTGCCTAAAACACATCCACAACGGGCAGCCGTGCTCGCATTACTGAGGGCTCATGTGCGCGGCTTAACAGCATATCAATCAGGTTCAGGTTTTTGGCATCAGTTGTTAGACCGTTCCGATTCTTATCTCGAAACATCGGCGACAGCTATATATACCTTTGCTTTTGCCCGGGCGATTAATCGGGGTTGGATTGACGGTTTAGCGTATGCGCCTGCCACACTTTTAGCATGGAACGCTGTGGCAACAAAAGTGAATGAAAAGGGTCATGTGGAAGGTACTTGCGTGGGTACGGGTATGGGTTTTGACCCAGCGTTTTACTATCATCGCCCGATTAGCCCTTTTGCGGCGCATGGTTATGGACCGGTTATTTTGGCAGGTGCGGAGGTGATTCAGTTATTGAAAAATAAACAATTTGAAATTAACGACAGCTCATTGCAGCTTTTGCAGAAGAAATAGTGTTATATTTTTGTAAAAATGTCTCAACAAGTCAAATACTCTTGGTTGATTTGTTGGGACATTTGTTTTTAAGGCATGACTTTTAAGATAAAAACCATAATGGACAAAACATTAACCAAAAACGATAACAAATAACCGATTTTTAATCAATATCATTGTGTTTGTCAAGGCATTTACGCCTAAATATGAATCAAACAACAAGACAATGAAAAACAGATTTCCTTTCCTTTTTCTCTTTATCCTTCTTAAAATCACCTCTATTGAGGCTCAAAAAAAGCCAATTTCATTGAATTGGTTGTCGGAAATGATCCCCTCAGTAAAAACGGGTATCAGTTGGGGCGTTCCGTTCAATAGGGGAGAAGTGCAGCCAAAAGAATCCTTTTTTTTGAAAGACATCGACGGGAAGGTATTGCCTTTGCAAACTTGGACGAATGCTTATTGGGATGATGGCTCTTTGAAGTGGTTGGGCTTGGCAACTATTGTCAAAGGAGATGAAAAGGGTTTTCAGCTGGGTATTGGCAAAGTTGAAAAATCTAATAATATCTCCATAAATATTAAAGATACCCCCCTCAGTATAAATGTCGAAAATGGTCGAATTTCTTGTAAAATCCTTAAAAAAGGAAGTATTCTGCTTGATTCAATGATGATAGATAACAAAATCATTGGTTATGGCGGACATTTAACCTGCCTTTGGCAAAATGGGCCTGATAACGATTTTATGAGTGCGGTTAAAAAAGAGGTTTATAAAAGTCGTATTCAAAAAGTAGAGATTGAACAAAAAGGCGAGGTCAAAACAGTCATCCGCATCGAAGGTAAAATGTCTAATGGACAGCGGGAATGGTTGCCGTTTATTGTTCGATTGTATTTTTATGCAGGCGTTGAAAATGTACGAATCGTTCAAACTTTGATATATGATGGTGAGGCGGAAAAGGATTTCATCAAAGGTTTCGGTTGGCAGTTCGATGTGCCGATGCGCGAAGAAATATTAAATCGTCACGTCCGTTTTGGCGGCGAAACGGAAGGGGAAGGCGGTATTTGGTCTGAACCAATCCAGCCGCTAACAGGTCGTCGTCCTTTGATATTGGATAAAAAAAACGTGTACGAAGACCAATTCTTAGGCAAAAGAGTGCCTAATGCCGATAAATATGACCAAAAAGGAAAAGACCTTATTAAAGATTGGGCAGTCTGGCGTGACTTCCGTCTGATGCAAAATACAGCGGATGGTTTTTCAATTCAAAAAAGAACGCATGATAAAGGCGCATGGATTGATGCCAATGCGGGTAAACGTTCATCAGGTTTGGCGTTTGTGGGTGATGTGTCTGGGGGGCTGTCTTTGAACATTCGGAACTTCTGGCAAGCCTTTCCTGCGGCGTTGGAAATCAGAAATGCGGCTTCAGAATCGGCGATACTGAGGGGGTGGTTGTGGTCGCCTTTTGGTGAGGCGATGGATATGCGGAACTACGATACGTTGGCGTTTGGGCATGGACTTGAAGCAGCGTATGAGGACGTTCAACCTGGGTTTGGCACGCCAACAGGTGTGGCACGGACGAGTGAATTGACATTGGGCTTCTATGCCGATGTGCCGTCGAATGAACAATTGAATCAGGCGGCACAGTTATCTAATAATCCACCTCTGTTGGTGGCGACACCTCAATATCTGCACGATGCAGGGGCATTTGGCGTGTGGAGTTTGCCCAATCGAACGACAAAGGGGCGTGCATGGATTGAAAATCAATTGGATTCTGCTTTTTCTTTTTATCAAAATGAAGTGGAACAAAGACATTGGTACGGCTTCTGGAATTACGGCGATGTCATGCACAGTTACGATGCTGTGCGGCATTCGTGGCGATACGACATTGGCGGTTTTGCGTGGGCAAATACGGAATTAATGCCCGATATGTGGCTGTGGTACAGCTTTTTGCGGTCAGGTCGCGCCGATGTTTTTCGCATGGCAGAGGCGATGACACGGCATACAAGCGAGGTGGATGTTTATCATTTGGGTCGCTTTGCAGGTTTGGGGTCACGGCATAATGTGCGGCATTGGGGCGATGGGGCAAAGGAGATTCGCATTGCACAAGCGGCGTTGAAACGATTTTTATATTATTTGACAACCGACGAACGGACGGGCGAATTGATGCACGAAGTTGCAAATGCTGATGAAGCATTGGTAAAAACAGACCCTTTACGCTTGATTTTACCAAAATCAGACTATCCAACCCATGCCCGTGTCGGTCCTGATTGGTTTGCGATGGTGGGCAATTGGATGACGGAGTGGGAAAGGACGGGCAACCCGCTGTGGCGCGACAAAATACTGAGGGGGGTTAAAAGTTTTGCCAAGATGCCTTATGGTTTTTTCTCTGGAAAGGAAGGGGCGTTTGGGTATGACCCTAAAACAAATGAATTGTACCAACTCAATCCCAAAGATATTGGGCAATCGCATTTGAGTGTCTTGATGGGTGGTCCCGAAGTGGCGTTTGAGTTGAGTCGTTATTTCAAAGATGTGGATTGGCAGCGTTTGTACTTGCAGTTTTGTGAAATGTATGGTGCACCCAAGGAGGTGACGGAAAAGGTTTTCCAACAATCTGTCCAATTGGGGGACTTAGGGGTGCATTTTACCCGTTTACCTGCTTATTATGCGCAGCAAAAAAAAGATGCAAAGGTGGCTGCGAAAGCGTGGGACATCTTTTTGTCGCCAAAATACTATCAAGGGGTTGCCCCTTTTGCTTCAAAACAGGTGAATACACCAACTGTCTTTCGGGCGACGCGAGAAATTTCTAATGTTTCGACGAATAGTACGGCGCAATGGTGTCTTAATGCGATTGAATTATTGGAGTTGATTGGGGAGTATATGCCGACGGATAATGTTTTGTGGAATGAATGAGTCGTCATTAGTAAATAATCGTTATTAGACATTTCGGTAAATAATTGTTTGTCAATGAGTTATAAGATTTCAAGGCAACAATTTTATGTTTAGGAAACTTTTAAAGTTTCCTAAACAAGGTATGTCTATTTAATTCTTTGGCTAAAGAGGGTTTTAAAGTCTTGTTCTGCTGTTTTGAAATTAAACATGAGTTGTGTGGCATTGTCGTAACGTGGAAAATAGACCGTACCGATATGTGCTTGCCCTGCGCCGATTTTTTGCGGGAACATGAGGCTCTGTTTCAAACCCTCACGAGCAGCTTTTTTTGATAACTGATTGTAAATCATTGCGTCAAAATAGTTGAAAGACAAATCAACGCCTGTGCGAACGGCAAAAGAATAGTCTCGATAGCGTGGTTTAGTGTGTTTATTGATACTAGCATCTATGGCAATGGCTGATGCAACAATGACTAAAGTGATAATCGTTGCTTTTAAGGTGGCTTTTCGTGAGGCTTCATTCAGTTTCTCTACGATTTGCTTAAACGAATGGGCGGATAAAGGCTGCGGTGGGGTTGCAGAATCTATAAAAGACTGCGGTTGCATGGAAAAGGTTTGCGGGTCAACGAGGACGGAATCCATGCCTTTGTTTTTAACAGTGACTTCAAACACCAAATAGTCGGGTGTGCTAAAAAGATAGCCGAAAGTTACGTCAAGACTGTCCGATTTTTGCAGTGTAAAACCGTCTTTGTCCACATATTCTTTGGGTACATTGGGGGTTAATTGCGCGATGCGTTGGGTGGTGCAGGAAACCCAAAACAGACATAGCAGTAACAGTATATGTAAAGGTTTTTTCATTGTCCTTTTTGTTTGATTGTGAGTATAAAGGTTGCCCATTTTATAAGCCAAAAATAAGGTTTTATAGGATAATTTCCTATAAAATAAGTGAAAAGGATGAAAATACTGAGAGGTATATGAATACGATATTCTGGAATTGTTTCAGTTCATCGAACAGGTATTCATTGATTTCTCATAAATAACAACATTCCAAAAGTTTTAAACTTTTGGAATGTTTGTAGTGGCTATTTAAGATGACCTACTTATTTTGCGCTTTAACTAAATGTAAGATTTTTATCTAATAATCATATTCAACTAAACAATAAAAAAAAATGAAAAGACTAACCAACCTACTTTTCTTTCTGTTTTTCGTTTGTCAAGTGCAAGCACAAACAGGCAAACTTGCGAATTTAACATGCGAACATCTTACAAATCCAATGGGTATTGAAACCAAAGACCCACGTTTCAGTTGGCAATTGGAAAGCGATGCGCGCAATGTGAAACAAGTGGCTTATCAAATGCGAGTGGCAACAATGCCTGATTTTTCGACTAAAACCCTTGTGTGGGATTCTAAAAAAGTAGAGTCTGATGCGTCTGTTTTGCAGACTTATAAAGGTACACCTTTGGTATCACGACAAAAATATTATTGGCAAGTTAAAATATGGGATGCCAATGGTGTAGAGTGGGGGTGGAGTCCTACGGCGACTTTCGAAATGGGTCTATTGTCAAAGGCAGATTGGCAAGCGCAATGGATTGAATTATCCAACGACACAAATCGTTACGCTCCTGCGGTGACGATGCGGAAAGCGTTTAACCTAAATAAGAAAATAACATCAGCCAGGGCTTATGTGACTGCGCATGGCTTCTATGAATTGTATTTAAACAGCAAAAAAGTAAGCACCGATGTCTTTACGCCAGGCTGGACGAGCTACCTCAAACGCTTGCAATATCAAGTTTATGACGTAACATCTTTATTAAATGAAGGCAAAAACACAGTAGGTGCGCTGTTGGGCGATGGTTGGTACATCGGCACTTTGGGTTGGGTATCGCAATGGGGCATTTATGGTAAACGCAAGGGTTTGTTGTGCCAAATTCATGTCCAATACAGTGATGGCAGCTCCGACATCATCAAGACCGATGGCAGTTGGAAAGCCAATCAAGATGGTCCCATCCGCATTAATGGCATTTATGAAGGCGAAACGTATGATGCCCGCAAGACCTTAGACGGTTGGTCCGAAGCCACCTATAACGATGCGGCGTGGTCGGCTGTGCAAGTGGGCAGCTATGCGTTGAACAATTTGGTGGCATCGGTCAGCGTACCTGTGCGGCGGGTGGAAGAACTCACGCCAAAGAACATTTTCAAAACACCTAAAGGCACTTTGGTCGCAGATATGGGTCAAAATATGGTCGGTTGGGTGCGTTTGACGATCAAAGGGGCGGCAGGAAAGACGATAACAATACGTCATGCAGAAGTTTTGGACAAATATGGCGAGTTTTATACGGCTAATTATCGCAAAGCGACAGCTGAAGCACAATATATACTGAGGGGGGATAAAGGAGGTGAAACGTATGAACCACGCTTTTCCTTTTTCGGCTTTCGCTATGTGGCTGTTGAAGGTTTGACGGAGGCAGAATTGAAGGCGGCGAATCTAACAGGTGTCGTAGTGCATTCCGATATGCCGATAACGGGCGGGTTTGAGTGTTCAAATAAAGACATTAATCAATTGCAACACAATATTATATGGGGACAAAAAGGCAATTTTGTGGACGTACCTACTGACTGCCCGCAACGTGACGAGCGTTTGGGCTGGACGGGTGATGCACAGGCGTTTGTGCGCACGGCAGCCTTCAACAAAGATGTCGCGTCTTTCTTCACGAAATGGATGCAAGATGTGGCAGCCGATCAAGGCAAAGAGGGTGAAATCCCTTTCGTCATTCCTGATGTTTTGAATCCCGACAAAACAAAACCCAAAGGCACTTCTGCGGGTTGGGGCGATGTTGTGACGATAGCCCCTTGGACGATGTATCAAGTCTATGGCGATAAGCGGATTCTTGAAGTCCAATATGAGAGCATGAAGAAGTGGGTGGATTATATTCACACCAAATCGGGCGAGAGCCTTATTTGGAAAGGCGGCAGCATTTTCGGCGATTGGCTGTTCTATTTGCCTTCACCTGATAAGGCAAGCGAACCTGACGGGCATACGAGCAGAGAGTATATCTCGACGGCTTTCTTTGCCTATTCTTGCAAACTGTTAGCACAATCGGCAGAAGTTTTAGGCAAAACTGACGATGCGAAATTCTATAATACCTTGTTTGAAAAAATCAAAAAGGTCTTTACTGATGAGTTTATTACGAAGTCTGGACGCACTGCTTCCGATTCGCAAACGTCATACATCTTGGCTTTGATGTTTGACCTAATGCCGACCAATTTAAAACCAAAAGCGACGCAATATTTAGTAGATGATATTAAAAGTCGTAACAACCATTTGTCAA
>JAYTUR010000426.1:0-1827 GCA_043744475.1 Saprospiraceae bacterium
GAGTCGCTAAATATTTGTAGTAAATGTTAAGAAGCTACAAATATTTAGCGACTCTGTCGCCGTGCGTAATGAGTGAATCATGGGAACGCCCAATACCATCATATTAAACGTAAACTCAAAAAACTAAAAGCCCATACTTTTCGGGCTTATGCACAACCAAAGCTTTCCACAAACGACAGACTTTTAAAAGTTTTCTGATGTCGTTTCTTCTTCAAAACATTAATCTTACCTTTGAGAAAGAAAACGGAAATGGACATGAAAAAAGTAAAAGAGGTGATACTCGTTTTTTTAGGGTTTGGAGTGGTCTTAACCTCTGCTTTTTGGCTATTCAGTGGAGAACCTTTAAATAAACTCTTCAAAGACGGTGTGGTCAATGGCATCGGCGGCGTATTGATGTGGTCGGGCAATGGCTATTTAGCAGATTGGCTCAGCATACATTATCCATGGGTTAAGGATTCGCGCAAGCGTTTATTCATTTCGGTTGTTGCGACGATTGTTTATACCTTTTTGGCATGGGTCTTAGTGGTTTGTATCTGGTTAATTATGCACAAAGAGCGATTTGGCATCAATTATCTGATAGACAATTTGCACTTAAATTCTTTTCTTTTTACCTTGACCATTACTTTTTTTATTTCAATCTTTATACACGGTCGTGGTTTTTTGGTTTCGTGGAAGGAGACACTGATTGAAGCCGAACGATTAAACAAAGAACAGATTGCGGCTCGTTATGAAACGTTGAAGAATCAAGTCAATCCACATTTTCTTTTCAATAGTTTCAATGTGTTAACGACTTTGGTGCATAAAGACGCAGATATGGCAGAGCAGTTTGTCCGCCAATTGTCGAAGGTTTATCGGTATGTTTTAGAAAGTCGTGACAAAGAAGTTGTGCCTTTGACAGAAGAATTAAGGCAATTAGAAGCCTATATTTATTTGATGAAAATACGCTTTGGCGACAGCTTGAAAGCGACGATAAACATTCAATCAACAGGCATGGTTGCCCCTTTAACCTTACAAATGTTGCTTGAAAATGCTTTAAAACACAACGAAGCATCGAAACAATACCCCCTCAGTATAGACATGTTTCAAGAAGATGACGACTATATTGTTGTCAAAAATAATATTCAAATAAAAAATAGCGTAGGCGAATCAACGGGCGTTGGTTTAGAAAATATCCGTTTGCGGTATCAATTTTTAAGCGATAAAAAAGTGCTTGTTACGCAGGATTTGAATCATTTTATCGTAAAAATACCCATTATCAATCAAAAAGTATGAAAGTCATTATTGTAGAAGACGAAGAATTGGCAGCCGAAGGACTGATGATGTCTTTAAAAAAAGTGGAAAAAGACTGCGATATCATTGCCATTTTGGATTCAGTGAAAACGGCAGTGGTTTGGTTTCAAAACAATGCAGCACCTGATTTGGCTTTTTTTGATATTCAATTAGCCGACGGCGTTAGTTTTGAAATTTTTGATAAAACGTCTGTCAAATGTCCCGTTATATTCACGACGGCTTACGACGAATACGCACTCCGTGCCTTCAAAGTGAACAGTATTGACTATTTGTTAAAGCCCATCAGCGTCAGTGATTTATCTCAAGCGTTTGATAAATGGCGGTTGCTGAAAGGCAATACCCCCCCTCAGTATTTTGACGATACAGCGATGCGACAGATGATGCAGATGATGACACAACGCATCGCCACACCACAATACAAAACCCGTTTTATGGTCAAAATAGGGGAACATTTGCAAACCATACAAGCAGATGACATTGATTTTTTAATGGGTGAAAACAAAAGCGTTTGGCTGTACCACAAAAATGGACGAAAAT
>JAYTUR010000427.1:0-1821 GCA_043744475.1 Saprospiraceae bacterium
TAAAATTACAAAAAGCAGCGATACTTATACCAACACCTGGGCAGACAGAACAGGAATATTTGGCAACGAAACTGATGCACCAAAACCATTTTTTTAGTCAATCACAAGACAATTTTGACCTTCAAACAGCCCTAGAGAAATATAAGAAATATCAAAACTTTATAAATTTTGACATGAATGACAACACATTAAAGGAAATCATCGGCGAATTATTGGAATTTTAATACTTTTACATCTGTTTGGTCATCACAACAGCTAACAATGACGCTATACTTACGACAATATCTATGCTGACATTTTTTCGTACAAATCAACAATTTCTCAACATCCTGTTGCTTTTTTACTTGGCTATCATGCGAGCCAGTACGTTTATGCATCCCTCAAATATTGTCCCACGTGGGCATGGTATATTGACCCATTGGGTTTATATATCTTTTCCCCCCCTCAGTATGTCGGGGGTAATTTTAGCGTTTATTCTCATTTTTTTTCAAGCAACGGCTATCAATCTGATGATTGCACGCTACCGAGTTGCCACGGATATATCGTTATTACCAGGCGTTTTTTACTGCCTTTTTACGAGTTTAATGCCTGATTTCCTACCCTTATCGTCCATCATATTAGCGAATACCTTTTTGGTTTTATCTCTTTATAACCTTTTTGATACTTACAAAAACAATTATGTTGCGGGTCGGATTTTTGATGCTGGTTTATGGTTAGGTGTCGCAAGTCTTTTCCATTTTTCATATATTTTTCTGGTTGTTTGGGGTATAATATGTCTGGGTATATTGCGCGGCATTCGGTTTAAGGAGTTTTTTACGCTGCTTATAGGAGTCATTGTTCCCATTTTTTTAATGGGCGTTTATAGTTTCTGGATTGGACAAATGCCCTTTTTTACAGCACATTTCTTTGAAAATGTAGGAGTTATGAGTTTTGTAGCCTACAAAAGCTCCATGATATACATTAAAATCGGTCTTGTATTGTTGTTCTTATTGCTGACACTTATGGCAAGTTCTCAGTTTTTCAGTCGTCGGAATATGACGGCACAAAAATATATCAGTATGCTTTATTGGCTGATGTTGTTGTGTAGTATAACAATATTTACGCAAAAAGGTATTGACATTAATCAATTATTACTTTTGTCTATTCCAACCTCTATATTGTTGTCTATGACCTTTCAACGTATTACACCCGCTATGTCAGAGGCGTTACATATGCTTTTGTTGATGGTTGCACTTATTTTGCAATTTGAATATCTGTTGGTTTGACATTCAGAGGAAAGTGAAGCCCCCTCAGTATTTTTGATATTTTAGCTTATTTTTAATCACTTAACCAAGGCTGCTCAATCAAAAAAAGACAAGATGGAAAACCTATTTTCTACCGATAAACTCAACGATTTATTGCCAAAAGTAAAAGCCTTCGTTGAAACTGAATTGTATCCACTTGAAACTGTCGAAAACCTAACACAGGCGTTTTCTAAAGTTCAAAAAGTGCTTGAAGAAAAGCGTGAATTGGTCAAAAAAGCCAATTTGTGGGGCTTACAGCACCATTTGACACTGCTTGAATTTGGGCAAATCAGTGAAGTTTTGGCAATGACTCCCTTTGGGCATTATGTTTTCAATTGTCAAGCACCCGACATTGGCAATATGGAATTATTGGAAAAACACGCCAATGATAAATTGAAAAATGACTGGTTGCATGACTTAGTTGACGGCAAAATACGCTCCTGTTTTGGCATGACCGAACCAGCCTTTGCGGGTTCAAATCCCATTAATTTGGGCACAATGGCGGTCAAAGAAGGCGATTTTTATGTCATTAATGGAC
>JAYTUR010000428.1:0-6971 GCA_043744475.1 Saprospiraceae bacterium
GACTTGAAATTGGTATTTTTATAGCAATTGAATGAACATTAGAGCCTGCAACACCGTCTTTTTGTGCATTATTTGTACGTGTTTGACCTAAATCAAAAATACCACCCAAATCCACAAAGAAAGGATCGTCAGCAGGGCCGCAATAGATTTTTTCAGCTGCACCACCTGTTGCCGTTGTGATGGCTTCGGTGATGAGTTGTTCATAAGATTTGCCCAAACCCAATGTTGTGTTGTCAATTGAGCGCGGTCCGATATTCGGCGGCGGCACAATACCCGCAGCAACGATGGTCATGAAAGGACCACCTTTGAGGCTTTTTTCGCATTTGTAAGTCGTTTTCAAGTTTTGCTTGCCCAAACGAATATTGAAGAACGTTGTAGAGTCTTCATTGACTTTCGTGAACGTGAAACGATACGTAATATCGTCGCCTACGGTCGAGGCATCGTTTTTAATGTGTACTTCGTAGCGAATGTTTTCGCCAAAAGACGCATAATTGGGTCCACCTTGTGGCAATTGAAGCGGAATGTAGTTGGCAATAATCGTCACCGTCGTAGTATCGTCGGGACTGCGGAAGGCGTACAAATCCGTATTGTCTGCCAAAGGGTCGTTAGAAATTAACGGCGCTTCGCGATGACTCGACGCTTCCAAATATTGCGGGTTCATCTCAAAAAGACAAACAGAAGTGGTTAATAACAAGGCGACGCACGCCTTGATAATGAAAAGTGAATTTTTTTTCATCCTATTAATTTTGATTAGTTAAAGAGAACACTCATTGAGCTGAAGTAAGTGATTTTAAATTGTTGAATAAAGTTGTGAATAAGAAGCAGCCTCATGAATCGTGCTTATGATTCAACTTACGAAGAATAGTTGGGAACGGTTTTTAGGAAAGGTATAATGATGTAATAAAAATATAATAACTCTTTTTGAAAGATTGCAAGAAATTACCAATCAATCATTTACATAATGTTTGAGAAACTTTTAAACACTCTTTTCGCTTAAAATTTTTGCCCTAACTCAAAAATAGCAAAGTAACACATGGGTGCGGAGCACCGTAATATTTGTAGCATCATTCATAAGCCATTCATTCAAGGTGCAGCGCACCCTACACATCATTATCACGGTCGCTCCACCTTCATACGTATTGCATACGGGTTGCGACAAATATTAAGTCCCGCTCTGCGGGATTGCGATAAAACATGCCAAAATGCTATTATTAACTGATATTACGCACTAAACAGATTTCGCACTGTTTTTTGCTTCGCAAAAAAAGCGTATAAGAAAAAGAATCTATCAGACCGAAGTTACTTTCTCAATCGCAAGCGATTGAAAAATTAGCTTCGGTCTAAAAAAAGTAATTCAAAGCACGCCTCTCGAGCGAAGCGAGAAACAGTGAGTATTTTGCCGCTTGCGTAACATCAGTTATTAATCTATTCTTAGAGCCAAAATTTTAAGCGAAAAGAGTGTTTAAAACTTTGTAAACGTGATGCAAACCACCCTCCCAGTATCTTTGATATATTGAGACGTACACCAATATTAAAAAAAATATTTTTACCCCCAATTCACCTTAACTGAGGAAAAATGGCAAAAACTTGTATCTATTTCAACAATATATGGCTATACAGTATATCTTTGAATTATTAAATAACTAAAAAAATCAAGTCACAATGAACAAACAATCTTTTATCGGTCGCTTATGCGTCCTCTCTTTCCTATTCTTTTTCACTTTTAAGAGCTACGCTCAAACATTTGACCTAATTGGTCAGTCAGGCGTTCTAAAAAATAAGCAGCAGCTTGACAATAAGTTCAATAAGTACCAAATTTTTACCCTCGATGCTAAGGCATTAAGCAATTATCTGCGCCATGGACGCACAGCTAAAAACGTTCACGTCCAACTCGATGCCCATGATTGGCATTTGGTCGTTAGACCCAACGATATACGCACCCCTCAGTATCAAATGGTGCTTGGCACCGACAGCGGCAACAAAATTTATCCCGCCGACGAGAATGTCACTTACTCTGCTCGTTTTGAAAACCAAGCCGTTATCAACTCCGCGCTGACTATCGCCGATGATTTCATCAATGGTTATGTCCGGGAAGGCGATAATTATTGGTTTATTGAACCCGCACGGCTCTTTCAGCCCGATGCGCCGCAAGATGCCTTTGTGTTTTACAATATGAATGATGTCAAGCCCTTTGAAGGCAAATGCGCCGTTGACCATCTCGGCGGCAAAGACAAGTTACCACAGACCAACGGCGCGTTGCAACCCGAACTTACGCCTTTAGCTTGCAAGCAAGGTGCCGTTGCCATTGCTATTGACAACGATTTATACGTCGCACAAGGCAATTCGAGCGAAACGGCTAAAAATGTCATCTTTTCTGTCATCAATAACGTAAATACTTTATACGCGACGGCTTTTACGGATCAAATTAAATTCACAATCACAACAGTTTTTGTGGCTACAACCTCAGCTGCAAATCCTTATTCGCCCACTACGGCAACTACTGATGCGAGTATTTTGCTCAATAATTTTGCAGTTTAGGGTCAAGCGGGAAATTTTGGCATCACCTCTGCTGTCTATGACTTTGGTATGGTCTTTACAGCCAGAGATATTGATTTTTCAGGTAGTAGTGCCACTGTTGGTTTGGCATACAGACCTGGCTCTTGTGGGTCAAGTTTGTATCAAGTAGATGAATACCGCAATTTCCCCATTGCAGGCATGGCGGCCGTGACGGCACATGAGACGGGACACAACTTGAATGCTGTTCACGACGGAGCTGCGGGCTTTATCATGAGTTCAAGTGTCAATTTTAGCTCTCCTGCAACGACTTGGTCTGCTGCTTCAGTGACGACCATCAATGCCCGTTATCCGTCACAGGCTTGCATTGCTAATTGTACAACTTTAGGCACGCCAGCTGCTGATTTTATCGCGACATCGCCACGGGGTTGTGTCAATACAAACATTACTTTCACTGACCTTTCGACTAATGAACCCACGGGTTGGAATTGGTCATTCGCTAGTGGGACACCCGTGTCAGCAAGTACACAAAATCCAACGGCACAATGGTCATCTCCTGGTAATTACACCGTGGGCTTGACATCTACCAATTCCGCAGGGTCAAGTACGCCAATAGCTAAAAACAGTTATGCACAAGTCATTGCTGCACCATCTAATCCATGTTCCCCAACCGGTGCAACATTGGGCAATCTGGGCATTACAAGTTTTCAATTGAATACTATTAGTAATTCTTCGGGTGATGCCGCAACGGATGGCAGCAATTATCTCAACCTTTCCTGTTCACAATCAACCACTTTGACACCCAGTACCTCCTATACAGGGACTATCGTATTGCCACAATTCGCAGCCATTCGCGTTTGGATTGACTATAACGACAACACCAGTTTTGGTGATGCCAATGAGTTGATTCATGCCAGTGCCAATGGTGTTCTTTGGAGTGGCACTTACAATTTCATATTCACCACACCCGCCAGCCCTTCTGGGTCAAAGCTTTTGCGCCTCCGAGTTCGGGCTTATTCCAATTCTTTTGACAGCAATCCGTGTTCGGGTTATGCTTCAGCAACAGGTCAGACAGAAGATTATGCCGTTTACTTTGAAAGTGTATTACCTGTTGAGTTGACACAGTTCTCGGGCAAATGGCAAAATGACTATGCCGCCCTCACATGGCAAACCGCCACCGAAAATCAGAACAAAGGCTTTGAGATTGAACGCTCATTGGATGGCAAACAGTTCGACAAAGTTGGTTTTGTCGCAGCTAAAGGCGGCAATCAAACGACGGATTATTGGTTCAATGACTACGAAACATCTAAAAATACCACCCCTCAGTATATTTACTACCGTCTCAAGCAAATTGACGAAAATGGCGGCTATCGCTACTCAAAAGTCATCTTATTGGCGACCAACCACAAAGTTCAATGGACAGTTTCGCCCAATCCATCCAAAGGTTTATTCAACATAAACACGATACAATCCGCTAATAACACATTTGATATTGATGTTGTGGACATGTTGGGGCGCAGCATTTACCATCAACACAAGGCAAGTGTCAATGCCAACGCACCTCTTTCCATTGATATGTCGCTCATAGCGGCGGGTGTATATATCTTGAAGATTTCACAACCGCAACAGCCGTTGTTTGTCAGCCGTTTGGTTAAAAATTAGGTATATCCAACGTCTTGGATATTCGTATTACCACGTTGGATATCAGTAGGGGCAACCGTAAAGGTCGCCCCTACGAATATCCGATGCAACAACTCAGACATCAAACCTGCCCATAGTTCATAAGGTCTTTATTAGTCTCCAAAACCTTAACGCACTACCTTTACCACATCTCCCCATGATTTTACAGCTATCCCTTTTAATAATTTTATAGCTTTGCGAATTAAGTCATCTATCCTCCCTAAATTCAGAATAATGACAATAAAACAACCGCTGTATTACATCGCTTGTGCAGTAACATTCATTATCCTTGTTTACCTGATGTACTCGTTTGGCATTTTTAAAATCTATGTACACCTTTTTAGTGACAAGCATTTGCACAGGCAGAATTTCATATTCCGTTTATCCTTTTGGATTGTTTTTTCATTGGTTAACCATTACTATTTTGTGCCACGTTTTTATGCCCAGAAACACTATACATCCTTCTTTTCGATTGTGATGCTTTGTTTGATTGCTATGTTGATTTTACCTGAATTTGTCATTACGCAACCCAAGTTTGAAGCACCCTTTTTTGTTGATGGACATCCTCATTTACCGCCTATTAATTCGCCCATACCTGCGCCCTTGTTTGAGATGGTCAATATGATTCTACTTTTTTCTATCAGCACTTTTAGTAGTATGGCTCTACGAACGCGGCAGAATGTGCAACCAAGTGAACCGCTAAACGCAGAAATAGAACCAGCATTTGAGGAAAAAGAAGAACACAATGAAACAGAACGTCCTACGGAAACGGCTTTGACCGTTACGGTCAATTACAGCCTTGTACGGATTGATTGTGCAGATATTCTGTACATTAAAAGCATGGATAATTACCTCCATTTTTATCTGAAAGACAAAAAGCCCATTTTAGTCAGAATGACCTTGAAAGAGGCTGAAAGCAAGCTGCCCAACACCGCTTTTATGCGGGTACACAAATCCTATATCGTCGCCATAGCCGCCATTGAAAGTATCAGAAATAAAACCATTTTGATAGCCAAACAAGAACTGCCGATTGGTCGGGTGTATGAAGAAGTTGTTTATAAAGTTTTTGAAAAATAAGCACCCCCTCAGTATAAACAAGCGTTTGGCAGCATCTTGAATGTTGCCAAACGCTTTTTTTGACCACAACATTCACGCCGTTTGCCACTAATTTGATATTAAAACGCAACCGTTTGTCAACCTTTGAGCGTGAGAGAGATTGTAATTTGGAGGCTTGCTTAAAAATATAATAATACTGAGAGGGGGTAAAATCATTATGACAGCCACATGTTTATATGTCTTGATTTTGTATTCAATATATGTCATCAAAAAACAATTCCGCAATCGAACATTTAAAACTCTTTTTCATAACAATTCAAAATTCAGTAAAATGACAGTACACTTTACCAAAACCAAGCTCTTGCTAATGGTTTTATGCGCTTTAACCATCATGGCGTTTACATTTAAAGAGGCACCACAAAAAGCAGTCCATGTAGCACCGCCTATAAGCCCATCAACCACGCAAGAAGTGATTGACGCTGCCAACGCTTTCAAAGCTACTTTGTCAGCTGCGCAAATCACGACTGCTTATTTGGATTATAGTTTTGCCAATGCGGTCAAATGGTCGAACTTACCACAAGCCTTGAGCCGCAACCGCGTGGGTATTGCTTTCAGCACTTTGTCGGCAACCCAATTGGCGGCAGCCAAACTCCTAATAAAAGCAGCTTCGGGTTCGACGGGGACTGAAGGCTACGCTGAAATTGAAGGACTTTTGGCGGCTGACGATTATTTAGGGGTGAATGGCGGCGGAACGGATTACGGTTCGGGCAACTACTATTTGGCTTTACTCGGCACACCCGCACTCATGGGCACTTGGGAATTGCAATTTGGTGGACACCATTTGGCGTTTGCCAATACCTACAAAAATGGCAATTTGGTGGGTGCAACACCTTCCTTTCGCGCTGTTGAACCTTTTGCGTCTTTCACAAGTGGCGGTAGCACTTATCAACCCATTTTGCAAGAACGCGATGCTTTTGCCGCTATTTATACAAGTTTGACAGCCGCACAACGCACTTCGGCGACGCTTTCGGGTTCGTTTGGCGACTTGGTTCTTACGCCTGGCAAAGACTGGCAATTTCCGACGACCAAATCAGGTTTGGTGTGTAGTGGTCTTGATGCAACGCAAAAAGCCTTGGTTTTGGCAGCGATAAAAACCTACGTTGATGATATTGACACGCAAAATGCTGCAACCATTATGACCAAATACACCAACGAACTCAACCAAACTTACGTTGGTTTTGCGGGTACTGGTACGATGGCGACACAAGGCGATTACGTCCGTATTGATGGACCAAGCGTTTGGATTGAATACTCGACGCAAGGCGGCATCATCATTCGGAATACACCTCATCCGCACTCTGTTTGGCGCGACCGCACAGGCGATTATGGCGGCACTGGTAACCCAACGGGTGTGAAAAGTGTAGATGCAACAGTGTATAAGATGGCTAATTATCCAAACCCAACATCAGGCTTAGTGACTTTAAAATTTACGTTACCACAAGAGATGACTATCAAAATTGCCATTTATGATATGACAGGGCGTATGGTAAAAGCCGTTTCAAAAGGTAAAATGCCGAGTGGTGACAACAACTTGATAGTGGACGTGAGTAACTTAGCGGCAGGTGTTTACAGTTATACGCTTGAAAATGAAAATGGCGAGCGTGCTACGAATCGTTTGGTCAAAAACTAAAAGAAAGGGCTTTTCTGTAAAAAACTTTTGA
>JAYTUR010000429.1:0-6940 GCA_043744475.1 Saprospiraceae bacterium
ATGTACAATGAAAATAAAAATAAAAAGAGAAGGTGGGTTCATAGGCATCACCAGCAAAGCCAATTTGGATTTTGATGACTTGACTGCCGACCAGCAAAACGCACTCAATGCGCTAGCTGAACAATCTTTACAAGCAGATATTAAAGAGCCAGAGGATAATAAAGTCAAGGCAAATGACGCAGCCGCAACCCCAACTGTCGAACAGCCCGCTACCATAAACGCTAAGTCGAAAAAGACCGATGATAAAACATTAAAGCCAGTTAAAAGGGGTATAATAGAGCTTGACGATACACTGCCCGACGGCACGGGTTTAGAATTAGCAGAACAACAAATGCCCCATAATGTGCCAGGCAATACGATGCGCGATGGGTTCAGCTATTCCATTTCAATGAAAAAAAATGGCAAAAATGTATCTATGACTTTCGATGATATGACCGCACCACCTGAAATCGTTGAAATATTTCAAAAATATGTGCAATACTGAGGGGGGTATGAACCTGGTAATTACAAGTTTAATGACTATCTGAAAGTTGGAATGCCATTGAATATCATTATATGGATAGCTACAATGTTTATTATTCCTTTGTTTTTTCCTTTTTGAAGGCTTAATATTTTTTTGAAACCCTACATAAAATACGAATTCTTTAGAATTCGCACGTTTGTAGAAAATAGCAAGTGTCAAGTTCCTTGAATCCGTAGGATTCACACGTTCATAGCCGTTTTTAACGTACGAATCCTAACGGATTCTAGAATTATGTAGGGTTTTAAAAATATTTTTACTTAACACAGTGTAAGCATAGTAACGAGTAAATAATAAACTAGTGAAGAGCACCATAATATTTGTAGCACTGACAAACGTTTTATTTTCGAGGTGCAGCGCACCGTAACCGCAAATACATACATGAAAACACGCCTGTTTCTTTTCCTTCTATTCATTTCCACACACCTACATGCACAAATAAACATCTCCGATTTAGGGGCAATACCCGATGGTAAAACCTTGAATACCAGTATTATACAACGTGCTATTGACAGTTGTGCAGCCAAAGGTGGCGGAAAAGTCATTGTTCCAAAAGGACAATTCCTAACAGGTACGATTGAGTTAAAAACAGGTGTAAAACTGCATATTACTGAGGGGGGTGTTTTGCTTGGTAGTACGCGTCGTGATGATTACAAAAAACATGATTGGTATGCACTTATCTTAGCAAAAGGTCAAAAAAACATCGGTATTGAAGGAAAAGGCATAATAGATGGACAAGGCAGGGCTTTAGCTGCCGATGTGGAACGCATGATGATAGAAGGTTTATTGCCCAAAAATACAAAGCCTTATAAACGTCCTGATGAAAGCCAAAGACCACAAATCATTGAAATGTCTGATTGTCAAAACATTAATATTCAAGACATTACAATAAAAAATGCCGCTTGTTGGGTGCAAACCTATCATCAATGTTCTGACATGGTGATTAAAAAGATGCGCGTCGAAAGTACAGCGTATTGGAACAATGATGGCATTGATTTAGTGGATTGTCGCAATGTCAAAATGACGGATTGTTTCATCAATTCAGCCGATGATGCGATTTGTAAAGTCGCAGACCATCAAATTGGCTTGTGAAAACATCTCAATTTCAAGGTGTACTTTGAGGTCAAGTGCCAGTGCCATTAAGTTTGGAACGGCTTCTTATGGCGGTTTTAAGCATATTCGCATCAGAAACATCTACGTTTATGACACTTATCGTTCGGCTATTGCCCTTGAATGTGTAGATGGCGGTTATATTGAAGACGTTAAAATCAAAAACATCGTAGGTAAAAACATTGGCAACGCCTTATTTATCCGCTTAGGACATCGCTATCAAAACAGACCTACAGGTTATATCAAAAACATTTTTATTAAAAACCTAAAAGCAGATATTCCAAAGGAAAAACCCGATAAAGGCTACGACATCGAAGGTCCTCCCGCGGATTCAGTTTCAAACCTACTACCCTCTTCCATCGTTGGTTTGCCCGAACACCGCATTCAAAATGTTCATTTGAAAAACATAAACATCATTTTTGGCGGCGGCAGCAATAAAGACACGGCTTATATCCCTTTAAATGCTTTAGACCGTATTCCCGAACATCCTAAAGAATATCCCGAATTTTCGATGTTTGGCGAGCTGCCCGCGTGGGGCTTTTTTCTCCGTCATACTGAGGGGGTACATTTCAAACGTGTTCATTTGTATTTGAAAGAAAAAGATTATCGCCCTTCGATTGTGACGGATGATGTTTTGGATTTTAGTAAAAAGGGAGTGATTGTTCATGATTAATCAACATAAGGTCATTTTTTTTCAAACTCCTGTTTACATCAGACAATTATGTGTCTTTAGTCCCCCTCAGTATAAAAGCAAAAATGCGCTCAAACGATACTTCTGTTTGAACGCATTTTTGCTTTTGAAAAGAGACCGACCTTTTAATGAAAAGCCTGTTACGTCTGAAGACCTGCTGAATGGTATGTGTCGCATCTGAAGACGCTCACAAACGAGCGTTTTTTTAAGATGAAGAATATAAGCCAGCAGGTTGTTCATTTATTTTTAGAACTCATCTTCTCTTTATGGAGGAGTTTGGCTTCATCAATAGAATGTGATACAGAAAGGTCACTTTCTTTTGAAGACATTTCAGCAAGCTTTGAATAAAATTTATGCAGTATTTCCAGTTCATCCTCAGGAATATTTTCCACATCAATAAGTCGGTTGCTTGGCCCTTTTAATGAGGCAATCAGTTCATTCAGTTTCATGTGAAGGGCCTTTGAATCTTTATTTTGTGCCCGCTGTATCAGAAACACCATCAGGAAAGTTACAATAGTGGTTCCAGTGTTTATAACCAACTGCCACGTATCGGAATAGTGAAACAAAGGACCGGTAATTATCCAGACCAGGATAGTGCCCAAAGCAATCATTAATGCTGGTGTTGAACCAGTAAATTCAATCGCCTTGTGTGCAGCTTTCTCAAAGATGCTTAATTTTTTTCTTGATGTGGCCATGATTTTAATTATTGATTAAGTGACTTAGTTAAAAACAAAAGTAACACTAATAAACCAGTAAATTTTTAAATGAATTTTCAGGCTGGTGAATTTTAATAGCCTTCAAAGCTCTCAGACTGGAAAAGCTTGTGCTTTCAGTTTAGGCAATTGATAAGGGTTAAGAATGGTTACTTTCGTAATTCTTTGTTGACCATGAAAATCTAAAATGGCATTTAAAAAAGAAATCCGAGATTCTTTTCGGTTCTCATTGCCGAAAATCTTACGAAAAGCTATATCATTTTTTACATCTACAAATGTCATCTCTTTACTTTTTTACAAAAATACAAAAAGCCTCTGACATCAAGTAGATAGTAGATAGTATGATTATCTGTTATCCACTATTCATTATTCACTTTCCGTTAATTATTTGCCCTTCATCTAATAAAATTCGGTTAACTTGTTTAGAATGTTATTTTTGGGGCATGATTTCTCAAATTTCATTTCTTCATCTAAACCTAACTTCACAATGTTCAAACTGAATCATATCAAACACTTTATTCTTATTTTTAGCTTACTTTCAAGTATGCTGGCTTACGCACAAGACACTTATCAAACGCCGCCCAAACCTTTAGCCGACTTGGTCAACGCGCAACCCACCCCCTCAGTATCAGTCAATGCAAAAGGCACTTTGATGCTCATTATCGAGCGATCAGACTTGCCGAGTATTGCAGATTTGGCGCAACCAGAGCTAAAATTGGCCGGTTTACGCCTCAATCCCTTGACAAACGGTGGCAGTCGTCAGTCTTATTCCCTCAATTTAAAAATAAAAAAATTGAGTGACAATTCAGAAACACAAGTCACAGGGTTGCCAAAAAACCCTAAACTCAGTTATCTGTCTTGGTCGCCTGATGAATCGAAAGTAGCATTTACACATACTACGGAGAATAAAATTGAGTTATATATCCTTGATATTGCTACCGCAAAAGCCGCTAAATTGACGGATTTAGCAATCAACGCCACCCTCGGTTCGCCTATGTCATGGCTACCCGATGGCAAAGGCCTTTTGGTTAAAACAACTGTTGCCAATCGTGGCAATGCGCCCGAAGTCAGCCGTGTACCAGTCGGACCCAATACACAAGAGAATCTTGGCAAAAAAGCACAGGCACCGACCTATCAGGATTTGTTGAAAAACGCCACTGATGAACGCCTTTTTGAATATTATTGCACATCTCAACTGGTAAAAGTGATGCTGAATGGTAAAACGCAAAACATCGGTGCGACAGGTATCACCCCCTCAGTAAGTTTGTCGCCCGATGGCAAATATATCTTGACGGAAACCATTAGTCGTCCGTTTTCATTCCTCGTTACTTTACGTTCATTTCCAACAAAAATTGAAATTTTAGACATCAATGGTAAAAGCGTTCGCACCTTAGCGAGTAACCCATTGGAAGAAGACCAACCGTGGTCACGAGACGCAACAACACCCAACCCACGCGGCTTTACGTGGCGTGCCGATGCGCCTGCAACGGTTTATTGGACAGAAGCCAAAGACGGTGGAGACCCTAAAAAGAAAGTAGAAATACGTGACCAAGTTTATACCCTCGATGCACCATTTACTGGTTCACAAACGGCATTTTTTGCTTCAAAATTGCGTTTTAGAGGCATTATGTGGGGCAATGACAAAGTAGCAATAACTTCTGAATATTGGTGGCAAACCCGCCAAACCTTGAATAAAGTCATAAATCCAAGCAATCCAAACGAGCAAAAAGTGCTTTTTGATTATTCTTCAGAAGACCGATACAACGACCCAGGCGACCCCGAAATGAAACGAAACCAATATGGACGTGATGTTTTGAACATCAATAAAAAGAATGAAATTATATTATTTGGCACAGGTGCTTCGCCAGAAGGCGACCATCCTTTTGCAGATATGATGAATTTGGATACAAAGGAAAAAAAGCGCATTTTCCGTTCAGAAGCACCTTTTTTTGAGCAACCAATTGCCATGTTAGATGCTGAAAAAGGAACCCTTTTAATAACGCGTGAAAAGCAAAATGAGAATCCTAATTACTACATACGCAATGTCAATTCAAAGGAATTGAAACAAGTAACAGCGTTTCCGCACCCCAATCCGCAAGTAAAAGGTATTACAAAACAACTTTTGCGCTACAAACGTCCCGATGGTGTGGAATTGAATGCCACGCTTTATTTACCTGCGGGCTACAAAAAAGAGGACGGCCCTTTGCCAACTTTCCTTTGGGCATATCCAGCAGAGTATAAAAATAAGGAAAACGCGGGGCAAGTATCGGGTTCTGAATATCAATTTAACCGCATCAGCTATTGGGGCGCACCAGCAATGGCGACAATGGGCTATGCCGTTTTAGACAATGCGTCTATTCCAATCGTTGGTGAAGGCGACAAAGAGCCGAACGATACTTATATCGAACAGTTGGTCGCCAGTGCAAAAGCGGCTATTGACGAAGGCGTGCGTTTAGGCGTTGTTGATGCGACACGTGTAGGCGTTGGCGGACATTCTTACGGTGCATTTATGACCGCTAACTTATTGACACACAGCAACTTATTCAAAGCGGGTATTGCTCGCAGTGGTGCATACAATCGTACTCTAACGCCTTTTGGTTTTCAAGCAGAACCGCGTTCTTACTGGCAAGCGCAAGACATTTATACGAAAATGTCACCTTTTACTTATGCCGATAAAATGAAAACGCCTTTGTTATTGATACATGGTGAAGCGGACAACAATACTGGCACTTACCCTATCCAATCTGAACGCTATTATGCGGCGTTGAAAGGCATGGGTGCGACAACCCGTTTGGTCATGTTGCCTTACGAAAGTCATGGTTATCAAGCGAAAGAATCGCTGTTGCACATGCTCGCAGAAATGAATAGTTGGATGGATAGATATGTGAAGAATACGAAAAAGATGCCTTAAATTTTGCGTTTCAACTTGATGCAAGTTGAATTAAAAATAAAAAAAACTTCTACCTCTGAACTTTCTTTTGAAAAAACAGTTTAATAGACTGAATCAAAATTATTTATAAAAATTCTAAATTTAATTGAGAATGGCATTTGAATTCACAGATAAAAACTTCAAAGAAGAAGTACTTGATAAAGGCGGTTTCACTGTCATCGACTTTTGGGCAGAATGGTGCGGACCTTGTAAACAAATAGGACCAATGGTGGAAGAATTGGCTGGCGAGTACAAAGGCAAAGTCAATATCGGCAAAATGGACGTTGATAACAACCCTGCAACACCTGGTCAATACGGCGTACGCGCTATCCCTACCATTATCTTTTTAAAAGATGGTGAATTGGTTGACAAACAGGTTGGTGCATCAACAAAACAAGCGTTGAAAGATAAAATTGAAAAATTGATGGCGGTTACAGCATAATGCGACCCCCCTCAGTATTTTTACGAGAAAAGAGAAACCTGCAAGTCTAATCCACTTTGCAGGTTTTTTTTATGCAACTGTTTGAGAAAAAACACGTTCTTGTAGTGTCAATGGTTATTGTCATTCGACAAATTACAGCTTTCCAAAAATTTAAAACTTTTGGAAAGCTTTTCAAACTCAAAACCATAACTCAAAACTCATTATGACGATATTTGATAATTACGAAGTAAAAGACTTGTCTAACCTTGAATTATTAGCAAAACAAGTCGTTGAAGGCTTTATTATTGGCTTGCACAAATCGCCGTTTCATGGTTTCTCGGTAGAATTTGCCGAGCATCGCATTTACAATCCGGGCGAAAGCACACGTAATATTGATTGGAAAGTGTATGGTCGGACAGATAAAATGTTCACAAAACGCTACGAAGAAGAGACAAATTTGAGGTGTCAAATTTTGTTAGATATTTCAGGTTCGATGTATTTTCCAGATGCTGCGAATCCCGCAAATAACAAATTAGGTTTCGCGGCTTTGGCAGCA
>JAYTUR010000430.1:0-1807 GCA_043744475.1 Saprospiraceae bacterium
CGCCCTTAGGTGCATAACATGGGTAGCAATATGGAAATAACAAATAATTATCGAGGCGTAGCCCTCAAACTTATTTTTATAAGAAAACCCTAATAACGAATGACTATTGACTTACTGACCAATGACTTATCGGAGTCTATCCGCCGAGCGCACAAGTAACTCGTCTTTGCGAATGTAGCGAATAGCGAGAAAGCCGAAAATAATTGCTAATGCGCTGAAAATGAAGCCAATACCTGTCATTTTGAGGGGAACAATGGCACTAATTGTTTGAATATCCCAAACAGCTAAACCGATTAACACAACCGTCACAGCCATCATTGTCCAAGCAAATCGAATTTGATTGGGACGGTTTTTAAATAAAAAAAGCGTCAAAAGGCTTAAAGCAATAGCTACAATGGTTGCCCCCAACATAATTTTATCATCATAGATGTTCAAAAAGCCATCTAACGAGGCGGGTACTGAGGGGTTCGGTTCCGTGAAATCGGCGAACGAAACAGGGTTGAGAAACAAGCTACCGAGTGAACTGGAAGCTAAAAAGAGAAAAATACTTTGAATACGCTGTATCATATTGAGAAATTAAAAGTTTAATCTATTTTAAGGAGGGCAAAATTAACTTTCATATCGGCTATTTTCAAAATAACCTTGTGAAAGACTGTAAATTATTTTAACCCATATATAAATGACGGTTTTTATAAAACAATATTTTACTTTTGTTTCTTTATATCAATAGCCCGTTAAGTTTTTGTCTGCGATTAGCGCCGCATACGGCGGCGGAAGGGTTCTTTTGGACGCACAATTTAACGGGCTATTGTTATATACGACAACAAATTAATTGTTATTAAAATCACAACTATCGTTCTATTATACGAAAAAAAACGATTTTCCCTCTCATGGTAGATAAACTTTCGGACAGCAATATACATCAAGAGATGGAAGTAATTGATAATCAATTGTTTAACCTCATTCAAGAGGTGCGTTCCAAAATTGAATCGGCTCGTTTATATGAACGGCAGAATGATTATGGCAAAGCACTTGAGTTGGCAACAGATGTGTGGCAACTACTTCGGCAACATAAAGGAATCCCGCAAATAGTAAGCTTAGAAGCTGATTTGCTTCAGTTTTTAGCTCAAATCCATCTCCATCGTCAGGATTTCACAAAATTAGAAGAATTTGTTCATCCTTTACTTGAACTGAGCCGTCAGATTGGCGATGAGGAGCGCGAAGCATGGGCTTTGCTCAATTTGGGCATCGTCCACAGCATTGGTTCTGATTATAAATCGGCGATTACACTCTTTTTAGAGTCGCTTGAAAAAAGTGAAAAAATAGGCTATCGGTCAAATGTCGCCAATTGTCTCATCAATATTGGTAATGTCTATGCCAATTTATTTAACTACGCTGATGCCCTCGACCGTTACCACATCGCATTGAATGACTATGCCGATGTTTTGAATGAAAACATAAGAATTGCAACGAATCTTAATATTGGCAATCTGCGCCATGCAGCCGAACAGTACGATGTGGCACTCGAGTTTTTTGAAAAGGGTTTATCCGCTGCTGGCAATGAAGGAAAAGTTGAAATGCTTATACATGCTCATGCCTTATTGAGTCGGACTTTATTGGCTTTAAAAAAATTGGATAAAGGCATCGAACATGCCCAAAAAGCGGCTGAACTCATGTCCGACCACACCAACAAAGCAACTGGGCGACAAATTAACCTATTGAACCTTGCTGAAATCGCTTTTTTACAGGGTGATACTGAGGGGGGAGCAAAAATGGCTATTCGAGGTATTGCCGCTGCGCGTCGTGT
>JAYTUR010000431.1:0-6914 GCA_043744475.1 Saprospiraceae bacterium
TTTTTAAGAAATTTGATGGGCTGAAATGTAAAATTTTGTATGCAGGAGAAAATTCTTATCACAGATGATGTCCACGAGTCGTTATCAAAAGGACTGGAAGCGGCTGGTTTTGAATGTGTTTATAAACCGAATATAACAGATGAAGCCGTGCGACTTGTCATAGGGGAGTACGTCGGTTTGATAATTAATTCTAAAATAAGAGTTGATAAGTCAATGCTGAATGCGGCTGTTCGACTGCGTTTTGTGGGTCGAGTAGGGTCGGGTATGGAAATCGTTGACCGTGTTTATGCTGCTGAAAAAGGGGTCGCTGTTTTGAGTTCACCAGAGGGTAATCGGAACGCAGTGGCGGAACATGCTTTGGGTATGTTGCTGTCGTTGGCAAATAACTTGAATCGGGCGAATGATGAAGTTAAAAAAAAGGATTGGCAACGCGAGAAAAATCGCGGTTTTGAATTGCGTGGACGGACAATTGGCATCATAGGTTTTGGACATACAGGCAGTAGTTTTGCTGCCAAATTAGTGGGTTTGGGTATGCGTATTTTGGTGTATGATAAGTATTTACCTTCTAATTTTTTAGAAAAAATGCCTTTCCCTAAGTCCAATTTGTATTATCCACGCGTAAATACTGAGGGGGTGAAAATGAGTTCATTAAGCAGTACTTCAATTGAACGAAATTTTTCTTCTGAATTGGGGCGTGATTATGATACTTTAAATTATGAATTTTCAACCATAGAAGCGGTGTCTCTGCAAACGCTGCAAGAGGAAGCGGACATCATTAGTTTTCACTTGCCCTTGACAGATGAAACAAGGCATTTTGCAAACGCAAGTTTTATCAAAAAATGTCATAAAAATGTGATTTTGATAAATACTTCAAGAGGAAATGTGATAAAAACAACGGATTTAGTGGCGGCTTTAAAAACAGACAAAGTGGCGGGTGCTTGTTTAGATGTCTTTGAAAATGAAAAAACAGCTACTTATACTGAGGGGGATAAAACAGTGTACGAAAAACTTTTTGCGTTTGAAAATGTCATTGTTTCACCTCATGTTGCGGGCTGGACTGTTGAGTCTAAAGAGCGTTTAGCAAAAATTCTTTTAAAGAAAATATTGCGTTTTGAAATACCTTTTTAGGTTTTTTGATGTTTCATGCCTTTTAAAACCTAATAAAATGTTATTCATAAAAATTTTCAAATGACATTTACTTATTTTGCAAAACATAACTTTGGAAAACAGGTAAAAATGTTAAAGTTATGCGGATATGCGAAATTTCTCAATTTGCCTCGTTCTCTTTTGTGATATAAATATGTGTTTTGTTAATATTGCAGTTCATTTTTTACAATCAAATCAATCATGCTTCATGGCGTGATAAAAATCAAGCTTTTTTCAATACCTAAATCGGTAACGAATGATGAAAAAACATTTACTCACAACTATTATTCTCGTTTTTTTAGGACTGACGGCTTATGCTCAAGTAACATTGTCAGGTAAAGTGTTGGACGAAAAGGGAGAACCAATGGTCGGCGCAGTTGTCGCCGTTTTTAAAAATGGTGTCTCGAAAACGGGCGCACAGGCAGATTTTGACGGTGTTTATCGTATCAACAACCTCGACCCGGGCAAATATGACGTAGAATGTACCATGCTTGGCTTTGTCACACAACGGACGACGGGTGTTCAACTTACAACAGGTCTCATCTCACTCAACTTTAAAATGGTTGAGAATGGTAAATTACTTGAAACCTTTGTTATTACGGAGTACAAAGTGCCTATCGTAAAAGTTGACCAAACCACTCAAGGACAGCAGTTTACCTCTGACCAAATTGCTAAAATGCCTTTGAAAGACGTGAACGCCATTGTTGCAACAACGGCGGGAGTATCAAGTCAACAAGGTGAAACGCCGACTATCAAAGGTTCGCGGTCGAGTGGTACGGACTACTATATAGACGGTATTCGTGTACGAGGTTCGAGCACCGTGCCAGTCAATGAAATCGAGCAACTGCAAGTTGTTACGGGCGGTATGGAAGCCAAATATGGTGACGTTGTGGGTGGTATTATCTCAATTACAACCAAAGGACCTGCTCGAAAACTGACAGGCGGTGTGGAGTTAGAGACCTCTCAGTATCTCGATGCTTTCAAGTACAATTTTGCGAATGTCAATCTTTCAGGTCCTATTTTAACGCGGACTCGCATGGACAAAACGGGTGCAAAGATTACTGAACCATTGTTGGGCTTTCGCGTATCGGGACAGATGCGGACAAATGGTGACCCAAGCCCACCTGCTTTACCTATATATAAAGTGAAAGACGATGTTCTGACGAATTTGGAAGCGCATCCTTGGACGGTTATTGGTTCAGGCGCGCGGGTAGCCTCGGCGGAATTGTTAAAGGCTTCTGATTATGAGGCGTTAAAGTTACGCCCCAATCAAGGTTATGCTCAGTATGACTTCACGGGTAAATTAGATGCCCGTATTTCAAAAGATATGGATGTAACACTCTCAGGTAATTACTATCATATTGATGATAAATTGAGTCCTAATAATTCAAGTAACAACTCTTGGGAGGTATTTAACTCTCAAAATAATCCAACGAATAGAGCCAATCGTTATCGGACAAACTTCCGTTTCCGTCATCGGCTTGGAAATACTGAGGGGGGCAAAACAACGAACACAACGATTGAAAATGCACAATATGCGCTTCAATTTGGCTATGAAAAGAACTTTTCTAAGGCAATGGATGAGCGTCATGGCGATAAATTGTTCAATTACGGTTATGTCGGGCAGTTTGATACAAGATGGGATCCAACGTTTATAACGGACTCTACAGGAACTCATCAGAATGGTTATCGGCAGGTTTTTGCAGGATACAAGTTGTCAGACATTAATCCTGTTTTAGCCAATTACAACCGTGATGCGAATGGAAAAGATTTGGAAGCGGGTTTAGGTGGTAATAATTTGAATATTTTTAATAGTATATTCAACCAAAGTGCGCTTAACAATGTCTGGAATTTTCATGCTAATGTTGGGCAGGTTTATAATACCTTTTCTAAAAGTGATGGTAATTTGATAACAGGTCAAGCGACGCTCAATTTTGACATTATTCCGGGTGGTTCAAAAGAAAAAGCGCATAATATCCAAATGGGTTTTATATATGAGCAACGTGTTGATCGCAGTTATACCATTAATCCAAGAAATTTGTGGAATTTAGCTGACCAATTGCAAAATGGCAATATCAATGGTACGGGTGTGGACACAACTAAGTATCTGGGTCGTGATTCTCTTATTGCAGGTCAAAAAGTTAAGTTGTATGCGCCAGCTGAAAATAGAGATATTTTGGATAAAACGGATTTAGGTTTTTATAAAAACCTTAGAGCCACAACAAAGCAGCCCTATTTAACCTTCGGCAATGTCAACAATTTGACACCCGACCAGCTGTCTCTCAATATGTTTACGGCTAGGGAGTTGAATGACCAAGATTTGTTGAATTACTATGGTTTTGACTATTTAGGCAATCAAATAGCGACGGGTCAATTTTCTTTCAATGATTTCTTTACCTATAAAGATGCGACGGGCGCACGGACTTTCCCAGTTGCACCGCTCCAACCGCTTTATATTGCAGGATATATCCAAGATAAATTTCGTTATAAAGACATGATTTTCAGCCTTGGTTTGCGTGTTGACCGTTTCGACGCAAATAATAAGGTGTTGAAAGACCCCTACTCACTGTATGATATGATGACCGCAAAGGATTATTATGCTTTGTTGCAAAAGAATAATCCTGGTAAAACAATCACAAAACCAGAAAGTGTTGGTGATGACTACAAAGTGTATCTGACAGAGGACACCTACGGCAAAACAAATGCACGTTACAGCGAATCAAATATTCGTGCTTATCGCAAAGGTGACCAATGGTACTCAGCGACGGGTCAACCGACTGACCCTGTGACGTTGTTGGGTGAAAACTCACAAGTACATGCCAAATATGTAACGGATACTTTTCCAACTATTACACAATTGGGCTACGACCCGAATATTTCGTTTACGGACTATAAGCCGCAGACGAACTTCATGCCGCGTTTAGCGTTCTCTTTCCCTATTGGTGAAAAGGCTAACTTCTTTGCGCATTATGACATTTTGACGGCTCGTCCTGCTTCTAATACAGCCATGACGGCTTTGGATTATTTCTACTTCGACCAAAGAACAGGTACGAAAAATAACCCTGACCTCAAGCCTGAAAAAACGATTGACTACGAAGTTGGTTTCCAACAAGAGTTGACACCCACTTCGGGTATCAAAATCGCTGCTTATTATAAAGAGATGCGCGATATGATTCAACAACGCTATTATCGCTATTTGGCAGGACCTACCAACTTGACTGAGTATGTTACTTTTGGTAACCTCGATTTTGGTACGGTTAAAGGTTTCACGTTTCAATACGATTTGCGTCAAACACGTCATTTTTCAGGTCAATTCAACTATACATTACAGTTTGCTGACGGTACAGGTTCTGACCCAAGCTCACAAAGTGGCTTGAACCGTCGGGGTAATATTCGGGCATTGTCACCACTTAGTTTCGATGAACGTCACCGTTTTGCATTCACGACGGATTACCGTTTTGACGAAAGCAAATACACAGGACCTATGCTTTTTGGTAAGGAAATCTTTAAAAACGCAGGCATTAATCTACAATTGGTAACAGTTTCAGGTCGCCCTTATACGAAGCAAAAAATATCACAACCTTTTGGTGGCGCGCAGATTGATGGTCTTATCAATGGTGCACGTTTACCGTGGACGTATAATGTTGATGTGCGTATTGACAAAACATTTACGATTTCGAACGATTCTAAGCACCCCCTCAGTATAAATGCCTATTTCCGTGTTCAAAACTTACTTGATACACGCAATGTGAGAGGTGTTTACCGCGCAACAGGTTCACCTGATGACGATGGTTATTTGACTTCTGCACGTGGGCAAAGTGATTTGGCGGGTATTGAGAACTCTCGTCCCGATAATTTAGAAGCATACAGGTTCTCCTATATGATTCGTGAATTGAATCCAAGTAATTATTTCTTCCCACGTCGAATGTATTTGGGGGCGACGTTTATGTTCTAAATGATTGAAAAAGCGTTTTTGAAAGAATTAAAATTTAAAATAATGAAAAATAATCGTTTGCGTTTTGGACGCATATTCATTATCCATTATCCATTATCCATTGTCCAACACGTACTTATAAGCTTACTCGCATTAGGCGTTATCAGTGTAGCTCATGCACGCTACCCAGGCGAATTGATAAAAGGTGCGCAAAGCGACCCCTCAGTAGTGACCAATCGCTCTGACTGTAACCCTGGTAAGTCGCGTTATGATATGCAGCTTAATAATGTCCGTGCCACACTTTTATCAAGTGGTGATGTGTGGTGGGATTTGACCAATCCAGGTTATATTATACCTAAAGTACAACCAGGAACAGGTGCGAAAGCGGTTTCTTCCATTTTTGCGGGTGCCGTTTGGTTGGGTGGAAAAGACCCTTCGGGCAACCTCAAAGTGGCAGCTCAAACTTATCGGACGGGTAATCCGCCTGCAACAGACTTCTGGCCCGGACCGCTCAACGAAAATGGTCAAACCAGCAAAGCGGTTTGTGACAATTGGGATAAGCATTTTATCGTGTATCGTACAGAAATTGACTCTTGTATCCGCCTTTTTCGGGCTGCAAGGGATAAAGACCCCAACAATCCAATCGTTGACCCGAGCTTAATTCCTGAAAGTGTTAAAGGTTGGCCCGCTAACGGTAATCCTTATTTCTTTGAGATTCATCGTTTTACACTGCCACGTACAAAGGCAGGTTTGGGTAAATTTCATGATGAAGACCAAGACTTGAATTATGACCCAACCAAAGGTGATTATCCGACAATTGATGTCAAAGGGTGTAATATTGATGTATTCCCAGATGAGATGGTTTTTTGGGTGTATAATGACAATGGTAATGTGCACACCAACTCGTTACGCTCGATTCCGATTCAGATGGAAGTGCAGGTTCAAGCATTCAACTATCAAACAAATGACGAGTTGAATGACATGACTTTTCAACGCTATAAACTTATCAATCGTGCAAAAACGGACATTGACTCTATGTACTTCGCTATGTGGGTTGACCCCGATTTGGGTTGTTATACTGATGATTATATTGGTTGCGATACAACACGTAGTTTGATGTATGTGTATAACCAAGATGCTCTTGACGGAACGACAGGCTGCGATTGTGCTGGAACGAATACTTACTGTGATAAAATTCCAATTTTAGGTGTGGACTATTTCCGTGGTCCAAACGATGAGTTTGGAAAAGAATTGGGCATGTCATCGTTCACATATTACCTTAATGGTACTACGTGTAACCCATTGCCGGGCACAACTGACCCCAATACAGCTAACGAATATTATAACTATTTGACGGGTAAATGGCGCGATGGTACGCCTTATACATTTGGGGGTAGTGGTTATAATCCGAATGCAACAACTAAAAGTCTGAAATATGCATATGTTGACGCTCCTAACAACCCTGCGGGTTGGTCTATGGTAACAGCTAATTTGCCTTGTGGTGACCGTCGGACGATTCAAGCTTCTGGTCCACTCAAATTGAAGCCAGGTGCCGTTAATGAATTGATTATTGGTGTGCCATGGGTGCCAGATATTACTCATCCAGCACCTGATATTCGCAAATTGCAAGAGGCAGATGATATTGCACAGGCATTGTTCGATGCGTGTTTCAAAATTTTTGACGGTCCCGATGCACCCGATATGACTTTTGTAGAGTTGGATCGGGAAATCATTGCGGTCTTAACGAATGCGCCTTTTCCGCTTTCTAATAATGCAGGAGAGCTATACAAAGAAGCAGGTTTACGTATTCCGCGTGTTGGTAATAAGGATACGA